>JAQXPG010000114.1 GCA_029100405.1 Lachnospiraceae bacterium
TTCGAGAGGAAAAATAATATGATTACGATCTATGGATTAAAAACCTGTCCTTACTGTGACTATGTCAAGGAACAGATCAAGGGCAGAGAGGATGAGTTTCATTACATTGATATCGGAAGCCATGTAAAGTATATGCATGCCTTCATGGATCTAAGAGACAATCGGCCGGAATTCGACCATAGTAAGGAGATTGGAGATATCGGTATTCCTGCTTTTGTTCTGGAAGACGGCAGCATTACTCTGGATCCTGCCAAGGTCGGCTTGAAGGAATATGATCCGAATACGCCGTCCTGCTCCATTGCCGATCACAAGAATGGAAAACAGGGCTGTTAAAAAATCAGATAAAAAGTCAGATAAAAAATCAGATAAAAAAGGATTCCTTCTTTTTTAATAAATAGAAGGAATCCCTTTTTTTGTATGTGAGTTATGAGAGTGCTGTGAGTCCCTTTTTTAGAGCCCCAGATCTCCATAGAAGGATTCAAGAAGCTCTGCCGACTTCTTCAAGGCCTCTTCTTCCTCTGCATCCAGGCGGATCTCTACGATTTCCCTGGCACCGGTCCGGTCAATAATCGTTGGAACAGAAAGCCAGGCCTTCTCGATTCCATATTGACCGCTCAGACCGACTGTAACAGGATAGATATGGTTCTCATTGAAGAGAATGGACTTACAGATCGCAGCGGAAGAGGCGGCGATGCCATAACAGGTGTTGCCCTTACGGCTGAAGATCTCCCATCCTGCCTGAATGGTCTGCTTTTGCAGATCCTCACGGGTGATATTTCTGGTCCGGTCGGGATTGTCGGACATGACATTTTCTACGGACTTGCCTCCGATCACGGCAGAGTGCCAGGATACGATCTCGCTGTCGCCGTGTTCGCCGCACACATAGGCCGATACACTCTTCGAATCCAGGCCATACATGTTTGCAAGCTCGAAGCAGAGACGGGCAGAATCCAATGTGGTGCCGGATCCGATGACCTGGTTCTTCGGCAGACCGGACATCTTGTAAACCAGATAGGTCATGATGTCTACCGGATTGGAAACGATGAGGAAGATCCCGTTAAAACCGTTTTCCATGACAGAGTTTACAATGCTCTTCATGATTTTAATACTGGGTGCCAGCATCTTCAGCCGGTTGTTGGAATCCTTTGGCATGGGAGCAGAAGCTGTGATGATGACGATATCCGCATCCTTGCAGTCTTTGTAATCTCCGGCATGAACATTGATATTCCGGTTCATAAAATAGATGGAATGCGCCATATCGAGCGCTTCTGCATAGGCTTTGTCCTGATTGACATCAATGAGGACGACTTCTTCTGCCAGACCCTGATTGATGATGGTATACGCGGTTGTGCTTCCGACATTGCCGCAGCCAACGATAACAACTTTCGATTCTTTAAAACTCATAGTTTGTTTCTTCCTTTCAAAGCGGTTACTATTATAATACATTTATGGATGAAAGGGTGGACCAAATTTGAAAGGATCCTTTGGGTGTATTAGGTGTATTAGATGAAAAAACTGTTTTTTGATAAAGACCGATTGGGCGCCTTCATGGATGCCATTATTGCAATTATTATGACCATACTGATTCTGGAACTGGACCGGCCAAGCCAGCCTACGATTCGGGCATTCTTAGGCCTCTGGCGGGGTTATTTGTCCTATGCCATCAGCTTCTTTTGGCTGGCTTCTATGTGGACGGCCCTTCATATTGCCTGGGATCGAATCGAGAAGGTGTCCCAGAGAACGGTCTGGATCTCGATTTTTCTTCTTTTCTGGGCTTCCTTTCTGCCTTATATGACAAGTCTTCTGATCAAATGGAATGACAAGCGGGTTGCTCAGGGTGCTTATGGCCTTGTGATCATTATTACAACATGGAACCTCTATTGGCTCTATGTCAGCCTGAATCATGACAATCAGGGCGGAAATGCCTGCAGCTATATCGCACTTGCCGAGAAGAGTCTTCGAATTGATCTGGGGATCAAGATCGCAGGCTTCGTCCTGGGTATGATCTTCTATCCGCAGCTGGTAGAAATCGGCATACTCTTAGCGGCAACATGGATGATCGCAGGCAGGATCTCCCTGAAGAAGAGGAGGAATGGGGGCCGTTTGTAAGCCATTTTCCCAGGTCCTCTTCTGTTACCTTCACGCCGTTTTAATATCCTTGGCGTAGAACCTGTCATATTTCAGACCCGAGATGTCGCAGACCGGTTCTTCGCCGGCAACCAGCTGTGATACGACGGTGCCGACACCCGGGGCAATGCCGAAGCCGTGTCCGGTGAAACCGCAGGCCAGGATCAGGCCGGGTACTTCGCTCACCGTATCAATGACCGGGACACCGTCCTTCATATTATCCGACCAGCCTGCCCAGGCCCGGACGATCTTGGCATCCTTCAATAATGGGATATAACGGATGATGCCCCGGCAGATACAGGGAACTGTGTCGCTGTAATTTACGGGCGTTCCGTTATCCTTCTTATAGAGCTCAAAACCGGTGGAACCGCCGATGACAAAAGAACCATGGTCGGTCTGATGGCCGTAGAAGTCGGCCTCTGCCGTGCCGAGCATCTGCTCGAACATCTTCGGCTCTGCCTCGGTGACCAGGCATTCAATCAGCTTTTGGACCATAGGAATGTCGATCCCGATCGTACCGGCGATAGCACGGGATGCCATACCTGCGGCGAGGACGATATAATCGCCTTCGTAAGTATCTGTCTGTGTGATGACTTGTCTGGCTCTGCCCCGGATCTTTTTGATCTCCTTTACATCTTCTCCAGTGATAAATGTAACCCCCATCCGTCTTGCCGCCATATAATAGGCAAGTGTCGCCTTCAGAGGGTTGGCATGGCCGTCGGTCGGACACCAGCTGGCTCCGATGACTTCTTCGGAAAGGTAGGGGTTGATCCTTCGGACTTCATCGCCGTCGATCATCCGAACGTCGAGTCCGCAGGCACTGGCGCTGTCTGCCAGCTTTTTCAAGGTCTTCAAATGTGCTTCTGTCTTTCCGAGACGGAGATTCCCCTTTTTGTGATATTCCACATCATATCCAAGTTCGTCGGACAGTGTGGGCCAGAGATGCTCAATGCCATACATGGCAAGAGGAAGCTCTCTCGGATCACGGCCGGACTGACGGACGCCACCGCCATTTCTGCTGGATCCGCCATCTCCGATGATGTCGGACTTCTCAAGAACGATCACATGATATCCTCGTTTTGCCAGATAATAGGCACAGGCATTTCCAATGATCCCGGCACCGATAATTATTACATCACTTGTCATCATAGATCCGTATCCTCCGTCTCATCTGCGTAAACATGCATTTCTGTGGGTCTCATGGGGGCTCTGGAACTTGCCGGTTCCAGGAGGGCCGGAGAACATTTCAGTTCCCTTGCCACGATGCCCTTGACCAGTTTCGCACATGTCTGGCCCTGGCAAAGCCCCATGCCGCATCTTAAGTAGCGGCGGATCTCTGCAATGGTCCATAAGCCCTCATGTACGGCTTTTCGGATTTCTCCTTTGGTAACTTCTTCGCAGCGGCAGACGATCATATCATCGTCAGGCATGGGAACGAAGTCACCGATATCTCTCGATCTGTTACTTAATTCACTCATCTTCTTTCCTCCTGACTTTATACTGCGGCTTGAAAGAATCTTGCCTTCATGGCAAATTCCTTCGGGACAGAGATGGTAAGCAGGGCGGTACTGTCGTAAGCCTTGCCGGTACGAACCTTTGCCACTTCTGCATCACATACGACCCGGCCGTCACGCCCCAAGGCTTTTCCCTTGCAGCCGACCGGCGGCAGAGGCATGAACTCGTAGGGAAGGGTGATGGTAGCTTTTCCGTCTCCGCTATCCTCATCGATCAAGAAAATCGCCTGGCCCGGGCAGGAAGCTACACAGAGACCGCAATTAATGCATTTCTTATCTGCCACTGAGATGGGAAGGGAGGTGATATTGTCGCCGATGGAAATGCAGCCCTGACTGCAGGCGTCCTGACATGGGTTACATGGGATGTTTTGTGTGCATTCCAGAACCGGATGGACACCGACCTTGTGGATCACGCCCGGGAAACGCTCGATTTCATCATCGGAAACATAACCCTTGCGTAAGAGACTTTGTGACAGATCAATCCCTTCTTCCGTTTTGGTGATCTCTTTGCCCCGGTTCTTTGGAGCAAACATCCCCTGACGGAGGGAATCCAGGGAAGATTCGAGCTTTTTTATTTCCGCTTCCTTTTCTTCTTTATCAATGAATCCCAGGTATTCAGCGGCTGCGATCCCGGACATCCGGCCTTCGATCATAGCAGAAGAGGCCTCTTCAATACCGGAAACATCACCTGCGGAATAGATACCGGGAACAGAAGTCTCCCCATAGTCTCCGATGATCGGCACCTGACCTCCGCGCCTGGGATCATCCTCCATCTTGCATCCGGCCATCTTCAAAAGCTGAGACATGGGAGAGAGACCGACGGCGACACAGACCGTATCGACATCGAAGTGCTTGTCTGTCCCCTCGATGAACTGGAACTTATCATCAATTTCTCCGATGGTAACGCCTGTGACATGGTCCTCACCCTCGACTTTTTTGATCGTGTGGGATAGATAAAAGGGAACATTGGTGCGGGCTACCTTTGCCGCATGGACGCCGTAACCGCCGATCTTAGGAGCAGCATCGACCAGGGCTACGACATCACATCCGCACTGGATGAGCTGGAAAGAAACAACGAGGCCTACATTTCCGGTGCCAAGCATGAGGATCTTCTCGCCCGGCTTGACGCCGTAGAGGTTCAAAAGGGTCTGGGCAGCGCCGGCACCCATGACGCCCGGCAGATTCCAGCCATCGAAGAGGACCATGTTTTCGGCTGCTCCGGTTGCGATGATAATGGCGTCACCTTTGAAATGATGGACTTCATCTCCCATGCGGACGACAACTTCCCGATCCTGGTAGAGTCCGATGACGGTGGCATTGAGTTCGACTTTGACTCCGGCTTGGCTGGCTTCTTTGAGGAGTTGTTCGCCGATGTGGAAACCGCGGATCTTGGCCTTGTGTTCCTTGGATCCGAAGAATTTGTGGATCTGTTTGAAGAGCTGGCCGCCGGGGCGGGCGTTCTCATCGAAAACGACAACATTCATTCCGCGTCTGCCGGCTTCAATGGCGGCGGATAATCCGGAAGGACCGGCGCCGACGATAATGAGGTCAAATCGTTCTATTTTCATTTCTTACTCCTCCGTCTTTATTGCTGGTCAAAAGGTTTGTCACTGACTCCATACTGGGTTTTTACGTCCATTCCCGCTTTCAAAGGAGTCATACAGGTCCTGACATTGGGCTCGCCATCGACGACCATGACGCAGTCGGTACATCTGCCGATCGCACAGAAGATGCCTCTCGGCTTATGCTGCTTCATGGTATACCTGTGTATCATGATGCCGTTCGCTTTTAAGGCAGCTGCGATCGGTTCCCCCTCATATCCCTGCATTTCTTTCCCGTCGTAGTGAAATGTAACGACTTTTTTGCCCTCATTCTGTTCGCCGAGAATGGGATGCACTGCAATCCTTCCTGCCATCTCTTACTCCTTTCCATACAAAAAAGACGCCGCAAGATTTTCTCGCGACGCCTTTGTCAGTTGCATGTTTCTTATCACTTGCAACAGGATCCTTATTTCCGATTCCCTGCTGCTCCTTGAATTAGCTGTATGCTAAAACGAAAGAGGATTCATTGATTGTATTTTTCGGAAGTGCCTTTCCGCTTATCTTATGTGGGGAAACCCGGGTCGTGGGCGTAGGCGGCTCTCTTCTGATAATTGCCCTTTTGGATCAGTTTTTTATATTGGCCCGGCGTAAGGCCGAGATACTTCCGAAAGTCCCGGATACATTGGGCCTGGTCATAATAGCCGAGAGTGGCTGCCCAGTCACAAGCCTTCTCATCGAAGCCATAGTTTAAAAATTCAATCGCCCGCTGGAGACGGAGGATATTGCAGAAGATTTTGGGTGAAAAGCCCATTTCCTCCTGGAAGATTTTTCGGATATAGCGATCGCTGTAGCCGGTTTTTTCGGCCAGATCAGAAATCCGGATCTGGCCGTCATTTTGATAGATCATATCGCAGACACATTCGAAGAGAGCCTCCTTGCCGAAGGGCTCCGGAGCCTTTTGATCCAGTTTCGAATATTCTTCCAGAAAGAAGTGCATCCGATCCAAAAAGGCCTTCTTCTCTGCCAGCCCTTGGAAATCAAAGCTTTTCGGGTAATATTCTTCCAGTGGGAAATGCAGACCGATCAGATCTTTCTGATGAAGAGCAAGTCCGGTGGGGTGGATGCCCGGCATGAAACGGACCCCGAAAATGTCCGTGGCACTTGTCAGACAATCATCGATGGGCGAAAGAGGAGTACCGTTGACGAAAGATTCCATGCCATTTTCCCTATAAGAAAAGACAAAGTCGATCGATCCGTTCGGAATCATTCGAAGGGGAATGCCCTTTTTCTTTTTCATCATATAGAAATGAGAGATCCCGTCTTTTCGATAGGACTCTTGGATAAACTCCTCGCTGTTTAAGACAAAGAAGGGCTGGGTGGATCTTAATTTTTCTCTTTTCCAATTACGATTTTCCATTGCGAAAGCACTCCCGGACGGATGACGGATCCTATGAAAAAAACCTGCAGCCGGTCAAGAGGTTATCCTGCCTTTCGAAAGCAGTCTCTTGCCGGCACATGATACTGGCATTATCTTATGCTTTCACCATGCTGATTGCAATTCATAGTTGTTCCGAAAATTACAATCAATTTCACTCATTCAATGTGAAAATACTTCGCAAGTGAAACAGAAAGAGACAAAGACGTCTTGGTCGTCAGGTGTTGATTCGCCGGCGACCGGGCGTCTTTTTTGATTTCTGACAGGAAAAAAGGATGCGTGACTATCTCTTGGAAGAGACGATAGGATGCGTGAATATCCGATGGAAAAGGAGGAAAGATGCGATGAGTGAATATCCGGCAGTTGACTTTCTGTTTTTAAATGAAGAGGACATGGTAAAGGCTGGTGTTACCGATATGCATGCCTGCGCCGATGCCATGGAAGAAGTTCTGAAACTTCTGGACATGGGGGACTTCATGATGGGTGGCGAAAACCATTATTCTCATGGAACCAAACTTGCCTTCCCGGAGGAATCTCCTTTTCCGGAAATGCCTTCCGGCAAGGGCGAAGATCGGAGATTCATGGCCATGCCTGCCTACATCGGCGGCCCTTTTGACAATGCCGGTGTGAAATGGTACGGCTCTAATATGGAGAATAAGAAGAAGGGCCTGCCCCGGTCGATCCTTATGTTTACCCTGACAGACAAGGATACCGGAGCGCCCAAGGCTTTCATGTCAGCCAACCTGATCAGCGCCTACCGGACCGGAGCTACTTCCGGTGCCGGTTTACGGCATCTGGCCAGAAAGGATTCCAGGATTGCCGGGATCTGCGGACCCGGTGTTATTGGAAGAACGACCTTCGAGGCAATTATGGACGCCTGCCCGGACATTGAACTTGTGAAGATCAAGGGAAGAAGTCAGAAGGGCATCGATGAATTCATGGAATTCGCCAAGGAGAAATATCCGGATCTTAAGGTCGAGAAGGTAGACAGCCTGGAGGCTTGTGTCAGAGATTCGGATGTCGTTGCCTTTGCAGCGACCAGTGGACATGACTTAAGCAAATATCCCAAGGTTGAAAAAGAATGGGTCAAGAAGGGATGTACGATCGCCTGTCCGGGCGGTGTCGAATTCGACAAGGATTTCCTGGTGAAGGATTGTACTTTGGCAGTAGATGCACTGGGCCTTTATAAGGCATGGGCCAGTGAATTCCCCTATCCTACTTATGGAAATGTCACTATGGTCGGAACAAAGTTCATGGATATGGAGCATGAAGGACTGATCACAGATGATGACATCAAGGATGTCGGAAAGATCTTGAATGGAAAACAGAAAGCCAGAGAGAGTGACGATGAGATCATTATCTATTCGGTTGGCGGTATGCCGGTCGAGGATGTTGCCTGGGCAAGCGTATGTTATAAGAAAGCTTTGAAAGAAGGGATCGGCACATCCCTTCATCTCTGGGACAAGCCTTTGATGGCATAAAGAGAGTTACTGCATGGCATAGCTTGTGAAGCGGTGGAAGCACGCGTTATTAAAAAATAGACAGATCAGGCAAGGGAGCCGTCGAATGGACGTCATTCGGCGGCTCTTTCTTATTTAAATCAGGAAAGGAGAAGCGGTATGAAACACATCGTTATCACCATTGGATGCGAATACGGCGCAGGCGGACCCGAGATCGGACAGATGCTGGCAAAAGCACTTGGCATCGAATATTACGACAGGGATCTGGTGGATAAGGTGGTTCAGGAAATCGGCGTGGAAAAGGATCTGGTCGAGAAAGCAGACCGGGAGAAGGGAGTCCATTATTCCTTTGACACATCTCTCGGCCCACGCTATGCCAATCTGACAAATCGGGTTATTTCGGCCCAGTTTGAAGTGATCCACAAATTCGCTGAGAAATCTTCCTGTGTCATTATCGGACGAAGCAGCGATTACATCCTGAAAGACCGGGATGATGTCCTGAATATTTTTATTTATGCACCGGAAGATGTCCGGGTCCGTGCCGTCATGGATCTGAAGAAAGTCAATCAGGCAAAGGCCAAAGAACTGGTTTCTTATAACGATGAACAGAATCATGCCAGACATAAGTATATTACGGGAACCTATCGGGGCGACCGGAGAAACCGCCATATCCTGATTGACAGCAGCCTCCTTGGCTGGGAGAAGACGGCACAGTATCTCCTGATGTTAGTTGAAATGCTGGAAGAGAAAGGAGTATAACCTATGCAGAATAAGAAGAAGTCAAATTTCGACCGGGTTTTCAGTTCCTGGGATATTCTTGTGATTGCTTTCGGCGCAATGATTGGCTGGGGCTGGGTCGTTCAGTCCGGGGACTGGATCGAGAAAGCCGGAGTTATCGGTGCCATGCTCGGATTTCTCCTGGGCGGTGTCATGATCTTCTTTATCGGTCTGACTTATGCAGAGCTGACACCGGCTATGCCGGAGTGCGGCGGTGAACATGTCTTTTCGATGAGAGCCATGGGGCCTTATGGTTCCTTTGTATGTACCTGGGCCATTATTCTCGGCTATGTCAGTGTTGTATGTTTTGAGGCCTGCGCTTTCCCGACCATCATAAGCTACCTCTGGCCCGGTTTTCTGAAGGGCTATATGTATACGGTGGCAGGTTTTGATATCTATGCTTCCTGGGTAGCCGTTGCTGTGATCTTTGCCTTCCTTATCACGATCATTAATCTGATGGGTGCGAAAACAGCGGCCATTCTGCAGACCATTCTTACTGTTGCCATCGGAGCTGCAGGCATTGCGCTTGTCGTTGCCTCCCTCTTTTCCGGCCAGCCCTCCAATCTGGACGGCCAGGTCTTCCATGGGGCATCTTCCGGCAGTATCTTCGGTAATATTGTAAGAGTAGCAGCAGTCAGTCCTTTCTTCTTCATCGGATTTGATGTCATTCCGCAGGCGGCAGAGGAGATCAATGTTCCTTTGAAAAAGATCGGAAAGATGCTTCTTCTCTCGATTGTGCTTGCGATTTCTTTCTATGCGCTTGTCATCTTTGCAGTCGGTTATGTCATGGATTCGAAGTCCATCGTTGATTCCTATGCAGCGACCGGCCTGGTTACAGCAGATGCCATGGCGAAGGCTTTCCACAGTGAGGCCATGTCCAAGGTCATTATTATCGCCGGTATGTGTGGTATCGTAACAAGCTGGAACTCCTTTATGCTGGGCGGCAGCCGGGCAATTTTCTCCATGGCTGAGTCCTATATGGTTCCCCGGGTCTTTAAGAAATTAAGCCCCAGGCATAAGACACCGACAACAGCGATCTGGCTGATTGGCATCTTAAGCATGCTAGCTCCCTTTGCAGGAAGAAAGATGCTGGTCTGGGTTTCCGATGCAGGTAACTTCGGATGTGTCCTTGCTTACTTTATGGTCTCACTTTCCTTCCTGATCTTAAGAAAAAAGGAACCCACGATGCCAAGACCTTACAAGGTAAAATTTGGCAAAGCTGCAGGTGCTCTTGCCGTTCTGATGTCCGGTATCATGCTGATCCTCTATATCTACCCCGCTTCCGGAGCAGCCCTGGCACCGCAGGAATGGTTGATTGCCGGTCTCTGGTTTGTTCTCGGTATCTTCTTTGTTATCGGATGCAAGATGAAGTACCAGGACAAGTTCGGCTATTATGCACCGCTGAATGAAATGCTGACCGACAGGGAAGCAAGTGCAGACATCGAAGGAGAAACAGGCGCAGTTGTCTGGAATGTAGAAGGGGCTATGGAAAAGGCAGAATCGGAAGCTGCCGAGATCCCTGTCATGGCAGAAAGCTTCCGTTATTTCCTTCCGGTCAATATTCATTTCGGAGCAGGTCAGGTGATGGAGACCGGAAAACTGGCCAGTGCTTATGGAAAGAAAGCCCTGATCGTCTGCGGAGGCTCCAGCGCGAAGAAATCCGGCCTTCTGGATAAGGTCAAAGGACTTCTGGAAGATTGTGGTATGACAACCGTTCTTTTTGATCAGGTCACACCGAATCCTCTGACGACGACTGCTTTGGAAGGCGCCAAAGTGGCAAAAGAAAATGGAAGCGAGGTCGTTGTTGCCGTCGGTGGCGGAAGTGTTATGGATTGTGCCAAAGCCATTGCCTTTATGGCTATGAATGGTGGAGACCTGTCGGATTATATCTTCGGCAGAAAAGAAGGAGATCGGGCTCTGCCCCTGATCTTAATTCCGACGACCTGTGGAACCGGTTCGGAAGCCAATGGCTTTGCGGTGCTTACGGACCCGAAGACCGGCGATAAGAAGTCGCTTCGTACATCGGCGATTGTTGCCAAGGATTCCATTGTGGATCCGGACCTTATGAAGACTATGCCGAAGAGCGTTCTGGCTTCGGTTGGCTTTGATGCTCTGTGTCATTGCATAGAGGCCTATACAGCAAGACAGGCTCAGCCTCTGACGGATGCGCTCTGTCTCTATGCGATCCCTTTGATTTCGGAGAATCTGGTGAAACTCTACAAGGGTGAGGCAAGTGATGATGCATGGGCAGCACTGACGCTTGGGTCTACATTTGGAGGTATGGTCATCAATACTGCGGGCGTAAGCCTTGCCCATGGCATGGAGCATCCGGTCAGCGGCAAGACCAATGCGGTTCATGGAAAGGGACTGGCAGCTCTGGCTCCGGTGGTGATAGAAGCGGAATACCGGCATAACCGGGTGAAATTCGGCCGGCTGGCTCGAATTCTGGGTGGCTTTACGGCAGAGGATTGTCCGATGAAGATCCGGGCCCTGCTTCGGGAACTGGATCTTAATATGAGTCTGAAGGATCTGGGCATAAAGGAAGCGGACATCCCCTGGCTGACGGAAAACTGCCTGAAGGTGTCCGCTGGAAATATTATCAATACTCCGGGTAAATTCACGAAAGAAGATATCGCAGAGCTGTATCGGAAGGCAATGTAAATCAGGCTTCGGCAGAGAAGTGAGAGCCTTGTGAGACCGCCTGTACATGTTTGTTCTGATCCTCGAAAGTCTTTGCCATCATGGACTGCATGACTTTCGAATAAAGAGCCGGATCCTTCTCCTTCAGAAGAGAAAGTTCGGAACTGGATAGATCGTCACCGCGACTGACTTTATCAAGAATTGCATTCAGCTCGTTATTTTCCTTGGTCTCACTTAAACTGTCAGATTGATTTTTTTTCACACTCTTCAGTTCTTCTGCTTCAGAAAACTCTGTACCGGATCCGACCATCGCCTGTTCGGATTCCGCCTTCGAGGAATTCTTCTGCTGGGAGGAATCCCTGCCGGAACGAACGCCGGAAGATTTTCCGGAAGGCATGGAAACGGATTTTGCCGCTTCTGCTGTTGCCGGAGGAATAGAAGTCTGATGATTTGCCTGTGCCCGGTTTGCATTCACAGCATCTGCATGCACCTTTACAGCTTCCCACTTGCTCTGCATATCACTTGTTTCAATATAATTGCCACCTTCAATGGATGCAATGGAACCTACATTCGCCATAATGACCTCCCATAATCATTGTTAAGATGATAGAAATCCTTTGTAAATACTCTTTAACAAGGTTCCCCCAAGAGGAATGGAATTGTCTAATGCTTATGACTCACGATTCTGATTCCACTCCTACTGCCATTATCGGCGGGATGGTTTCCGGATATAAGTGAAATAAGATATGAATGGATGAAAAATGGAATGGGAAAAATTAAGGACCTGCCCGGATGGGCAGGTCCTCTTTTTCTTACTTGAATCAATAAGCTCAGGCATTGCTGTATTCCCTGGCTTATGCCTCTGACCGGGCCTAGCTCTATGATTCCCTTGGCTTATGCAGCTGACCGGGTATAACTCTATGATTCCCTGAGTCTTATGCATCTGACCGGGCATAGCTCTATGATCCCTGGGCTTTTGCATCTGACCGGCCATAGCTCTATGATTCCCGGAATTTACGCATCCGACCGGGCGTAGCTGTTCTTCATAGAATTACTGCTTTCGTAGAGAACATGGTTCAGGGTCTGGGTGGCTTCTTTTTGAATCATATCTGCGACTTCCTGATTGACCCTTTCGAAGAAATCCTTACGGATGAGGGCAGGATCTTTTTGAATCTTAGCGTCGGCTCGGTTTAAGATCTCATGGGATTTCGCACTGACGGATTCGTTATAGCGTTCGATCCAGTTGATATTGCCCTTATAATTTGCATCGGTCAGGGCGGCAATCAGCCGGCTGGTCCAGTAGAAACTCTCTGTAGAGACATCCCCTGTTGTGGAATTCAGATAAGCCGGGGTCTGGTCTACATTTATAAAAAATGGCACCATGACATTGAAGGCGTTGGAAGCGAAAGCCAGCCATTCAATGGCACGGGAGCCGGCGGGCATATAGGGCCGGATTTGGACAAAGCCGAGGAAATCGTTTCGATTGATGCCAATCGACCGATAGGCACCGCGCATGGATGGATCACCGTAGCTCCCATAGGGATCGTAGGGGGTTCCCTGATAATGGGAGGAGAGAACGTACTTTACGTCTTCCGGTGTAATCAGATGCTCCGGCGTCATATTCCATGGGAGATGGTCGGATTCCGGCTTCATCTGGGCATTGGGTCCGTCAAAGGTAAATTGACTGCCGTTAAAGAAACGAAGCATGAACCATGCTCGGGGCGTATTGTAGACGTGATCTGCATCGTCATGGCTCCCGAAGGCATTTCTTGCCTTGAAGTGACTCGGCTCGTCGTGGCTCAGATTCAAATGATTCTTCTCGATGAAGGCCCAGAGGTCTTTCGAGCAGAGGTTTTCTTTGCCTTCCTTCATGGCATCATCGATATCAAAGAGATCGATGCCCTGCTGATTGGGCATGACGACATAATCCGTATCGGGAACTCTTTTTGCGATCCAGTGATGACCGCCGATGGTTTCCAGCCACCAGATCTCGTCGGAATCCGAGAAAGCAATTCCGTTCATCTCATAGGTGCCGTATTTTTCCAAAAGATGCCCCAGGCGGAGGACACCTTCGCGAGCACTGTGGATATAGGGAAGGACAAGGACAACGAGGTCTTCTTCACCAATGCCGCCGGCTTTTTCGGGCTGGTTTTTCTCGGCTTTCTCATAGACAACAAGAGGGTCTGCGCCGAGCACTCTGGCATTGCTGGTGATGGTCTCGGTTGCCGTCATGGCAACTTCTGCCTCATTGACACCACATGCGGCCCAGATGCCTTCGCCGTCAATTGCATTGGGAACGGCGGTATATGCCATGGGATCCTCAGGGAGAGGGATCTCTACGTGGGAGATCACAGAGCGGTAAAGCCTGGGCTGGTCTTCGGGCTTTACCATGACAAATTTCTTTGGCATAAATACGCCGGATGGGGAATCGTCATTTCTTGCGATCATGGTGGATCCGTCGTAAGATGCCTTTTTCCCGACTAGAATGGTTGTACAGGACATAGGATACCTCCTTTGTTTTTTTCTATCATATTTTCTATCATATTTTGCAATCAATGGAGAATGCTTTGATTGCTGAGGCGATCATCTCTTCACGGATCATTCTAAGGGTTTGCCTGAGAAAGTACAACTATAGAGAAACAATAAAATGATGCCTTTCGCCCCGACATCTCATTCTAAGCGGATGGAAGCCGGTCAGGGCAGACATTCCAGGCCGGGCATTGATTTTCAACAGGAAATCAAGTAGGTTAGTAGGCAGAAACCATAAAAAACCAGAGCGAACAGGTAGAAAACATGATCAGTGATGAAATCAGAGAACAGCATCAGAAGTTGAAGAATGCGCCACTTCGGAAGAAACTTTCCTATTTCTTTCATTATTATTTTTTGTGGACAGTACTTATCATTGCGGTTGCAGTTTTCATAATCCTTTTGGCGAAAGCTTTTCTACAGCGTAAGACAAA
Organism: Lachnospiraceae bacterium; assembly: GCA_029100405.1. Taxonomy (GTDB): domain Bacteria; phylum Bacillota; class Clostridia; order Lachnospirales; family Lachnospiraceae; genus Lachnocurva. The sequence continues at coordinate 14,455 of JAQXPG010000114.1, forward strand.
CGCTTTCTCGGCCGTCTTTCTGAATTCCGAAACGAATGATGCCAATCAGGGGGATACTCTGAAAGAGACTTTGGATAAGAGCTGGGAACTGTCTTCCCGCGAGGCTATAGATCTGGATTTTACCAGTACTTTGACTCCGGGCGGAAGTCAGGACGAGACGGATATGGGGACGATCACAAAGCTTGCTGCCGCCGTCCGCGAGAAAAGTCTGGATGCTATGGTTTGTGATGCCTGGAATTTCAACCATCTTGCCGGTCAGTCCATGTTCTCTGATCTTAGAAAGCATTTGTCGGAGGAAGAACTCAGTCATTTGCAGGGCAGGATTTACTATATCGACGGGGCAGCTTTAGATCAAGCTTCAGATAAGAAGGAAGCCAAAACTTCCGAATCCCGCGAGGATTTTAAACTTCCCGATCCAACGAGTATGAAGGATCCGATTCCGGTTGGCGTGATCCTTTCTGACAGCACCTACTTCAAAGACAACTCTCTCTATCAAAAGACCGTTCCGATCTTCGGCTTTACCAATACCGGAAAACATGGGGATCGTGCGAAGGATCTCTTGGCCATTCTTTTAAAATGATGATTACAGTACATGAGACATGAAGTGGCGCTTAAGCGCCACGAGAATGTCGAATGTGGTAGCTCATAAATGAGTATCATAAGTCTGCCTCCAGGCATGCAAAGCATGAAGGCGGTATGCCCTTTCAATCAGCCGGTAGCGGAGGAAGCAACAGTCCCCGGTTGACAAAGAAAGCTTTCCTTGCTATATTGTAGCTGTAAATGTAAGTGCTTACATCTTGCTTTGAGGAAGGGGTATTTGATGACAAACGGTGTGGTTGCTTTCGGGGAAATCCTTATGAGACTTAGCCCGAATGGCTATAGTAGATTTAAAACAGCTGACAGATATGATGTGTATTTTGGAGGAGCAGAAGCAAACTCAGCGGAAACGCTTTCACAACTTGGAATTGATTCCAGATTTGTGACCAAGCTTCCGGCCAACGCACTTGGTGATGGGGCAGTGACTTCTCTGAATCGTTTCGGCGTGGACACATCCTTTATTGTAAGAGGGGGAGATCGAATTGGTCTGTATTTCCTGGAAAACGGGACCGCGCAGAGGCCGGCTATGACGATCTATGACAGAGCGGGTTCTGCCATGGCCGGGGCAGAGGCATCTGATTTCAACTGGGATCAGATCTTTGAAGGTGCAGATTGGTTCCAGTTCTCTGGAATTACACCTGCTCTCTCGGATGAGATGGCAGAGTGCACGCTTCTGGCTCTGAAAAAAGCAAAGGAGAAGGGGCTTACAACATCCTGCGATCTGAACTATCGCTCCAAGATGTGGGCGCCGGAAAAGGCCAGAGAGGTCATGGGAAAGCTCCTTCCTTTCGTGGATTATTTCATTGCAAATGACAAGGATGTTCTGGGAATCTATGATAATCATACCTGGACGGAGAGCGATCCGAAGAAACGGGCAGAAGAGATGGAGATCTGGCTGACCGAGCAATTCGGATTCAAGGCTGCGACCATAATTCTCGTGGTAAGTGATGAGCTGAAACGAAAGGGTACATGGGCTTCCCTCTATGAGAATGGAAAGTTCTATTCATCTCCCTTCTTTCTCGCAGACATGGTAGAATCGGTCGGAGCCGGCGACACCTATGCGGGAGCTTTTATTGCAGCCAGAAAAAAGGGCATGACGGATCAGGATGCGGTCAATTATTCCGCAGCCACATCTGCTTTGAAATTCTCTGTGCCGGGGGATGCCAACATTCTCAATGAGAAGGAAGTATTGGCATTGGTGAACCGGTCAGCAGATGATTGGATCAGCAGATGATTGGATCAGCAGATAAAGGGATCAGCAGATAAATGGATCAGCAGATGATCTGCAGATGGTAGAGCAGATTCGTTCTGAATCAGAAATGGGGTGGATTTTCCACCCCATTATTTAATAGCCCTTATAATTTTTGATATCGGTCTTTCCTCTCAGGTTTCGATAAGCCCGCGGGGAGAGGCCGTACATTTTTTTGAAGACATCTTTGAAGTAATTACTATCAGAGAAACCGCAGTTCATAGCCACATCTGTAATGCTGTGCCTTGTGGAGCAAAGCTCGACAGAAGCAGCCTCCAATCTGACATAATTCAAGAATTCCTTCATCCCCATGCCTGTGACCTGGTTGAATTTCCTGGAAAAATAAGAAGGGGACAGTCCTGCCATGGCAGACATGGATGCCAGGGTGATCTTTTCAGAATAGTGCTCGCTGATGTAATGCGAAACTTTTATGATATCGTTGTCTCCGGATTTCGCACGGGGCTCGTCCATATGGTCATAATGAAAAATTCCGAATCTGGAAAGGTTTAATAAAAACTGACGGAAGATGAGCTTCATCATTACCGGTGTGTTTTCGTCGTCGATTTTCTCTTCCGACAGCATCTGGTCGATGGAGTGTTCCGCCAGATCCCGGTAAGAGGAGGGCAGGTGGATCTTCACAATGCGAAGCAGACGATTCTCCAGTTCCGGGAAAAAAGGCTCTCCATTATCCATGAGATCAGAATCCCGAAAGTAGATATTGATCCGGACTGTCGTGGTCAGGTAATTGTTGAAATGGACATTTCCCGGAGGTATGATCAGCATTTCTCCGGGGGACAGGTCGCAGAGGTCTCCATTGATAAAGAAACGGCAGTTTCCCTGTCTGACATAGAAACATTCATAATAATGATGAAAATGATTCTCTACCATGTGATAGGACGATGCCCTGGTCTGGCTGTTTATGTAGATTCGATCAATACTTAAATCTGAGATCCTCATAATTCCTCACTTTTCACAAATGAAAGCATTTACATTAATACCACACTTGTATTATATAACAATAAAAGATAAAAAATCAGTAGTTTTCTTGTAATTTTGTATAGAATAAGGTATTTTTTATAATAGTTTGAGGCTATCCTATATAGCGTAAGGGAAATGGAAAAGCCTTAAGTAAACGCTTACACCGGCCGGACAGTAGACCCGGTGAAGCAACAGGCTTGTTCCGTGATACAGATCGTATATGGAGGGAATTTGTATGAAAAAGAGAGTACTGTCAATTTTCCTTGCTGCAACCATGGCAGCTGGAGTCCTTGCAGGCTGTGGAAGCACAGGAGCAAAGAAGCAGAAAACCGAGAAGACAGCAAAGACTGAGACAAAGAAGGACAACGGCAAGGGATACGAAGACTGCACCCTGAAGATGGACTGGTGGGGCGGCGACTCCAGACATGAGGCTACCCAGAACGCAGTCAAGGGCTTTATGCAGAAGTATCCGGGAATCAATGTAGAAGTCAATTTCGGCGCATGGTCAGACTGGGAGACAGCAAAGGCAGCTGAGTATACTTCCGGAACCAACCCCGATGTACAGCAGACCAACTTCGACTGGATCGGCAAGTATGACGCATCCGGTGATACCTATCTGGATCTGAATAAGGTAAAAGATGCTCTGGATCTGACCCAGTGGTCAAAATCCGATCTTGATATGACAAAGGATGTTAAGGGCGGAATTGCAGGTATCCCGGTAGCAATGACCGGACGTCTCTTCTATTGGAATAAGGCAACCTGGGACAAAGCAGGACTGCAACTTCCGAAGTCCTTGGATGATTTAAAGGCTGCAGGCCCTGTATTCAAGGAAAAGCTTGGCGACAATTATTATCCTCTGGTTGTTGGTGAATATGACCGTGCAATTCTCATGACCTATTATCTGCAGAATGAGACCGGTAAGCCGATCATCAGCAAGGACAGCAAGCTGAATTACACAGAGAAGGATTTCCAGAAGGGAATCAAGTTCATCCAGGATCTGGAAGACCAGCACGTTATTCCTTCTGAGAAGTATATCCAGGGCGAAGGTGCTGACTCCATGGATAAGTCCGCAAGATTCATCAATGGTGAATATGCCGGTATCTTCGAATGGGATACTGCAGCAGCTAAATATGTCGCAGCTCTTGGCGATGCAGCTTCGAACTTTGTTGTAGGCGGCGAACTTTCCGGACTGAAGCCTTACAGTAAGGTTTCCCTGATGTTCTCCATTTCCGCAAAGACCAAGCACCCTCATGAGGCAGCTCTTCTTCTGAACTACCTTCTGAACGATGAGGAAGGCGTTAAGGCAATGGGAACCCAGCGTGGTATTCCTGAGTCCAAGGCAGCTTACAAGACTCTGGAAGCAGCAGGAACTCTGGATAAGATGTCTGTTGATGCTCATAAGGCAGTTACTGATTCCAAGCCGCTGTCCTGGAATCCTCTCTTCGATGATTCTACTCTGAAGGGTGATGCAGGAACTGCTTATACCGATGTATTTGATCAGCTTTCCTACAAGCAGATCGATACTGACAAGGCAGCAACCAACCTCTTTAATGCTTACAAGGCTATCTGCAAGTAAGGAATAGCTGTTAAAGACCAAAGAGGTAATGTAACGGCGGGCCTGCCGCAGGTAAAACTACGGCAGGCTCTTTTTTTCTGAAAAAGTCGTTTTTCTCTCAGCCGACAAGCCACAAGTCTTATCAAAAGATGAGAAAGACAGGCTGTCCGGCATCTCCGGAAAAAGATTTTCTTTCAGTGGAGGTACTATTTTGAGCAAGAGTAAAAAGTTTCTCAAAGAGAATAAAGGATTCTGGTTTGTTCTTCTCTGGTTCATCGGTTTCTGTGTTTTCAAAGCATATCCTTTTCTTTCATCGCTTTATTACAGTTTTACCGATTACAATCTGTTTAAGGGAATCACGAAATTCACACTGGAAAACTATAAGAATGTTTTTGCCAATCCGGCAGAACGACAGGCTTTACTGGTAACTTTTAAATACGCTTTTATGACTGTTCCTTTGAAATTGGTTGCAGCACTTTTCATAGCCTATATCCTGAACTTTAAGCTGAAGGGCGTAAATTTCTTCCGTACTGCATACTATATTCCTTCGATCCTCGGCGGATCGGTCGCCATTGCAGTCCTCTGGAAGGCCCTGTTCAATGATGAAGGCCTGATCCGTACTGCATTTGGAAAACTCGGACTCAGTGCACCGCATTTCTTCACGAATCCCAACTGGGCACTCTTCATGATCTGTCTGCTCCGTGTATGGCAGTTTGGTTCTGCTATGGTTATTTTCCTGGCAGCTTTGAAAGGTGTGCCGACCGATCTCTATGAGGCAGCGGAGCTGGATGGAGCCGGCAAGTGGAAGCAGTTTTTCCATGTAACCGTTCCGATTATCACACCGGTTATCTTCTATAATCTTGTTACACAGCTCGTTCAGGCATTCCAGGAATTCAACGGACCTTACATCATTACAAAGGGCGGCCCTCTTGGCGGAACGACCCTGATGTCACTTTTGATCTACAACAACGCTTTTACTTCCTATAATATGGGTAAAGCTTGCGCAGAGGCGTGGGTACTGTTTATCATCCTTATGATCTTTACAGCAATTGCATTCTGGAGCCAGAAACACTGGGTATTCTACCAGGATGATGCAGGGAGGTAAAAAGCAATGGCAAAAGTTATTACAGCCGGAGATTCTCCGGAGGAAATCGCAAGAATTTCCGAACAACAGCTGAGAATTCTTCGCAGAAGAAGAACAATTTCTTTGGTGATCCGATATTTCGTCCTGATCCTGGTAGGAATCTTCATGGTTTATCCTTTGATCTGGATGGTCGGAGCAACCTTTAAAACCAACAATGAGATCTTTACAACGCTGAATCCGATTCCGGCAAAGCCGACCTTGCAAGGCTATGTCGATGCGATGAACAGTTACGGCGGAGATATCAACATCTGGAAGGCTATGCTGAATACCTATTCCTATGTTGTTCCGGAAGTGATTTTCACCGTTATCTCGTCCACACTGACGGCCTATGGTTTTGCAAGATTTAAATTCAAGGGACACGATCTTCTCTTTACTTTAATGATGGCAATGCTTTTCTTGCCTCAGGTTGTTCTGAACGTACCCCAGTACCTTCTCTACAACAAGTTTGGATGGGTAGGTTCTCCTTTCTATCTGGCAATGATCGTGCCGACCGCATTCGCAACAGAGACCTATTTCATCTTTATGCTGATCCAGTTCCTTCGTAACATTCCAAAGGATCTGGAGGAGGCAGCGGCAATCGATGGATGTAACGCATTCCAGACTCTGATCAAGATCATTGTGCCGATGCTGATGCCGGCCATCGTTTCCTGCGCCCTCTTTAAATTTATGTGGAGTTCCAATGACTTCCTCGGACCCCTGCTTTATGTGAAGACCCCGGCCAAGTATCCGGCAACTATCTTCGTAAAGCTGTCTATGGATTCCGATTCCGGATTCAACTGGAACCGGGTACTGGCTGTATCACTGATCTCCATTATTCCGAACATCGCAGTATTCTTTGCTGCACAGAACCAGTTCGTTGAAGGAATCAGCGCAGGCGGTGTCAAGGGCTAAGGTAAGATGAAAGCTTAGTGAAAGGCTCTTTTGGAATGATATTCTCGGGGGAGAATTGAAAATAAAAATATAGCATAGATTTGGCACGGCAGCTGCCGTGCCTTTTTAGAAGAGGCAGAGATGAAAGGTATATTCAGCCCGGACAATCCGGTGGTTAGATTTTTTGTAAAGCTTGGTTATATCTGGTATCTGGATATTCTCTGGCTTGTGACGAGCCTTCCGATCTTTACGATCGGAGCATCCACAACGGCACTGCTTTACAGCTCGATGAAGCTTCAGAAGGAGGAAGGATATCCAACGAAGAATTTCTTCCATTCCTTTAAGGAAAATTTCAAACAGGCGACCGGAATCTGGATGATTTATCTCGGAGTTGGAGCACTTCTGGCCTTAGATCTGATTTATTGGAACAAGAGGGGAGCCGGTTTCTCGAATTTGAACATGCCTTGGGCACTTTCGATTGCGGCCTGCATTCTGTATGGAATCTCGCTTTCTTATGTTTTCGCTATTCAGTCCAAATTCGTGAATACGGTAAGAAATACCATCCTCTATTCCATCTTACTTCCCTACCGGAATCTGAAGCAGACGATTTTGATTGCAATCGTTCTGATTGCGGTCATCTATTTCAATGTCACCACCGTCTTTGCGGTCAATTTCATGACTTTGAATTTCGGAGTCGGCCTGATTGCTTATCTTTTCGGCATCTTTTTCTCCGATGTCTTTGAGAAATATATACCCAAAGAGAAAGAGGACGGTGAGATCGAGGAGGAAACATAAAAGCCATGCTTGAGACAGGACTCAGACTTCATGACAGTGAAGATTTGCCTTTTGAAGAAAGGCTGAAAACAGTGAAAAGACAGGGCTTTTCCTGTATCCATATGGCACTGACGAAGACAAAAGGGCTGCCTTCCAAGAAGGAAACTCTGACTCCGGGCTACGCTGCCTGGATGAGGAAACAGCTGAATGAGGCAGGACTGGATCTGGCAGTTCTCGGATGCTATTTAAATCTTGCAAATACCAATCGAGCGCAACTTACTGAGATACAGGATACCTACCGGGCTCACCTTCGTTTCGCATCCATGATCGGATGCGGTGTGGTGGGAACAGAGACGGGTGCGCCGAATGAGACCTATACCTGTGATGAAAGTTGTCATACCCAGGCAGCACTCGACCTTTTTATCTCGAACTTACGGCCGGTTGTCCGGGATGCGGAGCATCTGGGACAGATCTTAGCGATCGAACCGGTAGCAAAACATATTGTAAGCACACCAAGAAAGGCACGGATCGTTCTCGACTCCATTGCATCCCCAAACCTCCAGATCATTTTCGATCCGGTCAATCTACTGGACATGCAAAACATAGACCACGCAGACGAAGTCTTTGAAGAAGCCATGGACCTATTAGGCCCGGATATCGCAGTGGTCCATCTCAAAGATTTTATTCGAAAAGACGGACAGCTTATGGCAGTCGGGTGTGGCCAGGGAGAAATGAATTACAGAGGGATCCTGAAATATCTGAAGGAAGAAAAGCCTTATATTCAAGCCACGCTTGAAAATACCAAGCCTGAAAATGCAGAGGAATGCAGAAAATTCATTGAGAGGGAGTATACTCTGGCGTGAATACTATAGTCACTGAAGAAAAAATAAACGATATCGACCGCTTTATAGAGTATCTGATATCGAATTCTACAGCAGAGGCTCCTCTGTGGAATATGGAAATGATAAGGAGCCACAAGCCCAATCATTGGAATTACATTGACGGATGCATGATGACAGCGGAGATCTCTCTCTATGAGAGTACCGGTGATGAGAAGTATCTGAAAGCTTGCGATTCCTTTGTGGATTGGTTTGTTTTGGATGACGGTTCGATCCGGACCTATGATCCCGAGGAGAAAAATCTCGATAATATTAACATGGGCCGGTCTCTGTTTCCTCTCTATCGTTATACAGGCAAGGAAAAGTACAGAAAGGCCATGGATACGATCCGCTATCAGCTGAAGATCCAGCCGAGGACGGCGTCCGGAAATTTCTGGCATAAGGAGATCTATCCCAATCAGGTCTGGCTGGATGGTTTATATATGGCCCAGCCCTTTTATATCGAGTATGAGAACCGCTTCGATAAGATGAGATTTTGTGTGGATTCTTTCCGCCAGTTTCAGAATGTCGAGAAGTATATGAAGGATCCGAAGACCGGTCTCTACTATCATGGCTTTGATGAATCGAGACAAATGTATTGGGCAGATCCCAAGACGGGCTGCAGCAGGAACTTCTGGCTTCGTTCTCTCGGCTGGTTTGTATGCGCGCTGACAGATGCAGCGGAGCTTTTTGACGAGCAGCTTTATTATGAAAAAAGATATCTGGGAACCATGCTGCAGAATCTTGTAGATTCGCTTGCCAAATGGCAGGACAAAGACGGACTCTTCTACCAGATCGTAAATCTTCCCGATCTGGAAGGAAATTATGAAGAGACGTCTGGCTCAGCTTTGATCGCTTATGGTGTTTTGAAGGCGGTTCGCCTTGGCATCCTGCCGGAACGCTATGCCGCAATCGGAGAGAAAGCCATGGAAGGCCTGATTCGAAAGAAGCTTATAAAAAATCCGGATCATACCATAGGACTCGATGGCATCTGTCTTGTTGCGGGCCTCGGAGGAAAGGATCACCGCGACGGATCCGTTGCCTATTATCTCAGTGAACCGGTCGTAAAAAATGATGCAAAAGGAACGGCTCCCTTCCTTCTGGCCTATACGGAACTCCTGCGGAGGGAAAAATGATATGAGATATGAAATCAGTGCGGTTTTCCGACGCAGCGTAACAATCGAACTTCTGAACGAGGAAATTTTCAAACCGCCAAAGCCTGTGACGGTCGAATTAGACGGCCGGGCATGTATGAAGGCAGAGACAAATGTCTTTTCCATTTACGGCCTTCTTCCGGACCGGGAGTATACCCTTACCATTGACGGAGAATCGAAGACATTTACCACAAAACCGGAGAGCTTCTTACTGGATGTCCGGAAATTTGGTGCCGTGGGAGATGGCGTAAAGGAGGATACCCCCTTCCTTCAGGCAGCCATTCTTTCCTGTCCGAAGGACGGTACGGTTTATATCCCGGCTGGGAAATATAGATCGGGCCCGCTTTTCTTGAAAAGCCATATGACGCTCTATCTTGAAAAAGGTGCTGAGCTTCTGGGACTTACAGACAGGAAAAAATATCCGATTCTGACCGGTATGACGTCATCCACAGATGAATCACAGGAAGTGAATTTCGGCTCCTGGGAGGGGAACCCCCTTTCCATGTTTGGATCTCTGATTACTGCGATTGATTGCGAAGATATTGATATCATAGGAGAAGGTACCATCAATGGCTGTGCGGAAAACGGTGATTGGTGGGAAAATCCTAAGGAAAAGGAAGGCGCCTGGCGCCCCAATCTCGTATATTTCTGCCGATGCTCCAATATCCGTATGCAGGGCCTGACCTTAACCATGTCACCGAGCTGGACCCTTCATCCTTATTATTCGAATCATCTGGCTTTCTATAATTTGAAGATAAAGAATCCCTACCAGTCGCCCAATACAGACGGATTTGATCCGGAAAGCTGTGAGGATGTCCTGGTTCTCGGAACCGATATCTCTGTCGGAGATGACTGCATTGCCATTAAGAGCGGAAAACTCTATATGGCAAAGAATCATTTGAAACGAACGAAAAAGATCGAGATCCGAAACTGCCTTTTGGAGAACGGCCACGGCGCTGTCACGGTTGGCTCGGAGATCGCCGGCGGAGTTGTAGATGTCCATGTCAGTCGATGTATTTTCCAGGGAACGGATCGGGGAGTTCGCATCAAGTCCAGACGAGGCAGGGGAAAGGAATCACTGCTCGATGGCCTGTATTTCGAAAACATCCGGATGGATCAGGTTCATATGCCCTTAACCGTGAATATGTTCTATTGCTGTGATCCGGATGGGCATAGTGAATATGTCCAGTCTCTGGAGGAGTTTCCTGTCGATGAGGGAACGCCGGTCATCGGAAGGATCTGCCTGTCGAATATTGATTGTAAAGATGTCCATGGGAGCCTGGTGACAGCTTACGGGCTGCCGGAGCAGAAAATTGCCTGTATTGAGGTGAAAGGAATGCGGGCGTCTTTTGCACCTGCGTCTGAACGGCAGCCGGAGCAGGCTATTATGGCCGACCATGTGCCTTATATGAACGGGCGGAGCTTTGTCCTTCACAATATTGAGAGGGTTCGGCTTTTAGATATCACAGTGGAAGGATGCGATGACAAGGCGCCTGAAATGGTCGGAGTTATGGAGAAAGAGATCGAAAATCTGAGATATTTGTAACTTTTTAATATTCAAGTAAGGAGGATATTATGGAACTTAGAACAGCATGTTCACCAAAAGATGAGAAA
>JAQXPG010000115.1 GCA_029100405.1 Lachnospiraceae bacterium
ATTATTTTTTCGGAAGGCGGCTACCATAAGAACCATAATCACGTTCAGCAGTTCAAAGCAGGAAGTTTTAAGGCTGCAGTCCGGGCCAGGGTTCCCATTGTACCGGTATGTCTGATTGATACCTATAAGCCCTTGAACAGTCTCACGGTAGGTCGTGTCACTACTAAGATCAGTTTCCTGCCGCCTCTGTATTACAAGGATTATAAGGATATGAAGACGCCCCAGATCGCAGAATATGTTCGTCAGGCGATCATTGATGAAATGAAGCGCTTTGGGATTGATGGAGAAGAGTGATAGTGTTAAAATGTATTTATCGGAAAAATATCTGTTTTTCCGATAAAGAGTAGAGCTTGACAGGAAAGTGTATGATCGATCATGGGTAAAGATTCTGAGTTTTATAAGGATAAGAAAAGAAAACAGACATTACGTTTACGGGAACTTCTGACAGGGCTGCCGCAATGTGCCAGGGATTATATTCAGAGTAAGGAAGTTACGGCCCAGCCGAGTACCCTGGTCCAGTATTCCTATGATCTTCTGACTTTTTTCCAGTTTTTAAAGGACAATAATCCGGTCGTAAGGAATATTCCAATCAAGGATATTCGGGTAGATATTCTGGAACGGATCGATCCCAAGGATATTGTCGAATATCAGAGATATCTCGAGTTAAATGTAGACAAGCTTCATTATCATGAAAGCGGAAAACGTGCGATTGCAAGACGGATGGCCCCTCTCCGCGGTATGTACAAATATCTGGTTCGGAATAAGGATATTAAAAACAATCCTACCGAACTGGTTGATCTGCCCCGGATCAAGAAGGACAAGAATATTGTCCGTATGAATGCTACTGAAGTAAGAGACATTCTTACAACAATATCTACAGAAAGTGCTTCCATGACAAAGCGTCAGAAACAGTTTGCCGAGAAAACACGCTATCGGGATCTTGCAATTTTAACTCTGATGTTAAACACAGGAATCCGTGTCTCGGAATGCAATGGTCTGGATTTGTCGGACGTTGATCTGAAGGCGAATACTCTGGTAATTGTCCGAAAAGGCGGCGGGCAGGATGTTCTCTATTTTGGTGATGCGGTCCATGATGCCCTGCAGGACTATCTGGATACCGAACGAAAGCTGATCACCCCACGGGAAGGCCATGAGAAAGCTTTCTTCCTTTCACTTCAGGGACGACGGATCAGCGTGGACGCCATTGAAAATCTGGTTAAAAAATATGCGAGGATTGCTGTCCCCAACAAGCATATTACGCCCCATAAGCTCAGGAGTACCTATGGTACTGCCCTCTATCGGGAAACAGGCGATATTCGCCTTGTAGCGGACGTATTGGGCCATGAGAATATCAATACGACCATTGATTACTATGCGGCCATTGAGGATGAGCACAAACGGGAGGCAGCCGGTGCGGTAGATTATGATAAAATTCGCAAGCAGAATGGCTGAATGAGCTGGAAATGAAACTGGATTTCAGAGGGTATTTGATATTCCGCTTTTGTCATTTTGGAATATAGTAATTAGAAGGCTGATAAAATATGTGCGAGAAAATGAATAAAGACAGGAAAGATAAAGATGAAATCCGCCCGGATTATGAGCAGATGATCCGTGCACGAAATCAGGCCAACCGCTTTGCAAGACAGCTGGGAATCCAGATTATCGATATGCAGCGCGGTTATGCGAAGGCGATGATGCCAATCACAAAGGAAGTAAAGAATCCGATCGGATCCGTGCACGGCGGCTGTCTCTTTACGCTTGCAGATGTTGTCTGCGGAGCTGCTGCCAGTTCCTACGGAATGCAGGCGACAACGCTGGATTCATCCTTTCATTTTCTGCGAGCAGGACTTGAGGACGATGGCGAACTATATGGTACGGCCCAGGTAATTAAACATGGAAAACGTATAACGGTCCTGGACACAAAGATCAGCGATCAGACCGGACGTATTCTCTGCACAGGAACGTTTACCTATATGTCAATTGGTAAGAAATTCTAATTACTCTTGATAGTCAAGTTATTGGAATAAAATTTTATATATCATGCATACTGGATTGAAATTTTTGATTCCTTTATGCAGGTCCTTTATAGATCCGTCCTCTTCAAAAGTTTCTGAAAATATTCCGGAATCGGGGCCTCGAATTCCACGTACTGCCTTGTCGTCGGATGAATAAAGCCGATTTTCCAGGCATGGAGGGTCTGGCCGACCAGGTGGGGAATCGGGCACTTCCTGGGTCCGTAAAGTGGATCTCCCAGAAGCGGATGGCCGATGGATGCCATATGTACGCGGATCTGATGAGTACGGCCTGTATCCAGCTTGAATTCGCAGTAGGTATAGTTATGGAAGCGCTTGAGAACCTTATAGTGGGTAACGGCAGGCTTGCCGTTTCTTTCATTGATGGCCATCTTCTTCCGGTCGTTGGGATTCCTGCCGATCGGTGCATTGATGGTCCCGCTGTCATTCTTTAAGACCCCGTGTACGATGCCGAGGTATCTCCGGTTAATGGAGTGAACGGCCAGCTGTTCGGCAATTTTCTGATGGGCATTATCGTTCTTACAGATGATAAGGGAGCCTGTGGTATCCTGATCAATCCGATGAACGATGCCGGGCCGGAGAACACCGTTAATGGAGGATAGACTGTCCTTACAGTGGTACATGACCGCATTGACCAGGGTATGGTCAGGATGGCCCGGAGCCGGATGAACGACCATATTTTTGGGCTTATTTACAATCAGAATATCATCGTCTTCATAGATAATATCAAGCGGAATGTTTTCCGCTTCTACTAATAGAGGCTTAGGATCCGGCTCATAAAGCATGCCCTGATCACCGACAAAAGTCAGATCCTTTGCTTTTACGACATTCCCGTTCAGCTTTACATTTCCATCTGCAATCAGTTTCTGAAAATAAGATCTGGACCGATTCGGAAAAAGAATGGTCAGGGCCTTGTCGATTCTAAGGTTTTTTGTTTGATCTGTGATAGTAAATTCCTGTTCGGTCATTCAGTCAGCCTTTCGGAAGGAGAAAAAATTCGACAGCTCCTCTTCCTTATAATAGAAAACAAAGAGGCAAAAGAGGACAATGACACTCAGAGTGACGTAAATATCCGCAACATTGAAGACCGGAAAATTGATCAGGGAGAAATAAATAAAATCGACTACATAATGATTCTGTATCCGGTCGATATAATTGCCGAGGGCCCCTGCCAAAATAAAGAGCAGATCGATTCGAAGGATCCGATAGCGGTCTTTATTCGTCAGAAATACAGACCGAAGGACGAAGAAAAGTATCAGTACCATTACAATGGGTGTAAGGACTGTCATGATGGTCTGGAAGACAGAGTGATTTGCTGCAAAACTAAAGGCAGCGCCGGTATTCTCGAGATAGGTAAGCTGGAGAACCCCGGGAATGAGAAGGATATCCTCTTTTCCTTTCAGATAAGTTACGGCCAGGGCCTTGGTCCATTGGTCGAAGGCTATGGTAAGTACTGTAAAGATCAAAATAAAGAGGATCATTTTTATTAGTGTTTTTAAACTTTTCTCTGACATAGTTTCTCTTTTCTATCTTAAAATAACCTATCTTAAAATAAGCCGGATCGCTTGAAGAAGTTCATCATCGCTGACATTCGTTTCGATGATTGCATTGCCGATTCCATGAAGAAGAATGAAACGGATTTTCCCATGATCTCTTTTTTTATCGGAACGAGTTGCAGCCAGAACTTCCTCCGGACTTGGCCAGGAGACCTGTAAAGCTTTCGCCCTGCAATCCTCTTTTGATTTTGAATTTGAAGAAGAAGCGATTCGGTCTGATAGTTTTACAGGAAGTCCGAAAGATCGGATGAGTTCTACGCCCTGCTGTTCCTCTGCCTGGCTGATCAGACCTCTTTCTCTTGAGATAGAAAGGCTTGAAACCATTCCCAGGCCGACACAGTCTCCGTGGAATAAAGTGAAATCCATCTGTTTTTCAATCGCGTGGCCGATGGTATGGCCGAAATTCAGAATGGCACGCAGGCCCTCCTCTTTCGGATCCTCTTCTACCACCTGTTTCTTATAGCTGCAGGAAGCCCGGACAATGCTTCTTAAGGCTTCTTTGTCTCTGGAGAGGATCCGGTCATGGAGCTGATTCAGAAGATCCAGAAAGGATCTGTCACAGATGAAACCATACTTTACGACCTCTCCGAGACCGGAGATCAGTTGTTCTTTTGGAAGGGTTTGATAGACTTTGTCATTCATATAAACAAGCCTTGGCATATAGAAGGCGCCGATCATGTTTTTATAAGACATAAAGTCTACGCCGGTTTTTCCTCCGACAGAGGAATCCACCTGGCTAAGGAGCGTTGTTGGAATCTGGATGAAATCTACACCACGGAGATAGGTCGAAGCTGCAAAACCGGTCATATCTCCGATGACACCGCCGCCCAGGGCAAGAAGCAGGGCGTGACGATCATAATGGCCTTCGATCAGTTTCTCGTAGATCTTCTGGATGGAATCCAAATTCTTATATTCTTCCCCTGCCGGAAGGATGATATGGTCAAAGGAAATTTCCAGAGGTTTCAAAGCCTTTTCCAAGTCACCCAGCAAACAGGGAGCAACATTGGAATCTGTGACAATCAGGATCTTACTGTATTTTATTGATTTTATTGTTTTTGTGGGATGCAAGGAATCTTTACAGCCGATGGCCCTGATCTCTTTTGCCAGATCCTCGAACGAGTCTCGAAACAAGATGGAATAGAGAAAATCCCCTTTGGGATCAGTAACCTTTAGATCCTGTGTCTTATCAAAAGAATTTGAATCCTTCTCCTCTTCTCTCTTCATCATGGAAAACACACTTTCTTTCAACCA
Source organism: Lachnospiraceae bacterium (assembly GCA_029100405.1). Taxonomy (GTDB): domain Bacteria; phylum Bacillota; class Clostridia; order Lachnospirales; family Lachnospiraceae; genus Lachnocurva. Next base: position 4,841 of record JAQXPG010000115.1, read on the forward strand.
GTCAAGCTGCTTTTAACCAGTCAAGCCACTTTTAACCAGTCAAGCCGCTTTTTTTATAAGCACGAATGCGGCATGATAAATCATACGACCCGGGTATCATACTATAAGAAAAGCGGCAGTTTGACTGCCGCCACATTTTCTTTTTAGTCATTCACATTTTTCATTCAGATTCTTCATTCAGATTCATTCAGAATCCAAATTAGAAACCGGTCTGGATACCGGAGAAATCAAAGGCATTTACAATATCCTGCAGATCGCCGGAAATAGAGACACCGGAAGGTGTGATAATGAAGATGTAATTACTGATCTTCTGTAAATTTCCGTTCAAGGCATAGATACAACCGGATGCAAAATCAATGATCCTTTGTGCCAGGCCGACATCGACACCCTCCATATTGATGATCACTGTTTGATTGCCAATCAGAGTTTCTGCAATTTCCATTGCATCATCAAAGGAAGTCGGCTTGAATACACAAACTGACATCTCTCCATTTCCTTTTTTACTGTGGAGGGGAGTGATTTTAGAACCGCTGCGATTTGTTGTTACCTTGTGATCAAAGCGACTGCTTCTCGATTCACGTTCGGAATCAGCCGAAGATTCTGCTTCATCAGAAGAATCAGACTGTCTGTTGCGCTGGCTGAAACCTCTGCTTTCCTGGCCTTCGTCTTCTTCATCGTAATCTTCATCATTATAATCTTCATCGTCATCATTCAGACGCATCACATCAAGGAATTTAGAAAATACGCTCATAATTCTTCTCCATTATTTTATACGTGAATAGTCACGGGCGCCGAAGATACCGGTACCGACGCGAACCATGGTAGAACCCTCTTCCACAGCAACAATATAGTCATTTGTCATACCCATGGAGAGTACTTCCATTTCTACATTATCAATGTTTTCCCGGGCGATGTCAACTGATAACTCCTTCATACCGCGGAAGATCTCCCGGTTTTCCTCGGGATCTTCAACAAAAGGCGCGATGGTCATAAGACCTTTGATCTTTACATTTTCCAGTTCGCTGATTTCCTGAACCAGCTCTTTCGTTTCTTCCGGTGCAATGCCAAATTTGGAGTTTTCTTTGGCATAATTGACTTCGATCAAAATGGGAATCGTGCAATTATTTTTCTTGGCCTGGATATTGATCTCCTCAGCCAGTCGGTAACTGTCTACGGAATGAATCATAGAAACCTTCCCGGCAATGTATTTCACTTTATTTCTCTGGAGATGTCCGATCATATGCCAGCGAATATCGGCAGGCATTTCTTCTATTTTTCCGGTGAGTTCCTGTACCTTGTTTTCTCCAAAGTCTCTGGCACCGGCCGCATAAGCAGCCCTTAAGTCTTCGATTGGCTTGGTCTTACTTACTGCGATCAGAGTCACTTCTTTTGGATCTCGCCCTGCCCGCTTACAGGCCTCTTTGATTTCTTCTTTTACATGGTTTAAATTTTTTTCAATTTCTGCTGCCATCATAGGCCTCCTAATTAATAATTTCGTCTTCTTTTACAGAGCTTCCATCCAAAGCAATGTGGTCGTAAAGGCTGACCCCGTAGGGAGTATTGCTCTTGACAACGCTATAATCCGTGTTTTGGAATAGGATCTCGATTCGGTTAAATACGGCATACCCCTTATTGACATTGAAAACTCCCTTTAACTTGGCGGTTTTCTGTCCTACCCGGTATTTCTGCAGAGAATTGGTCAGATAGATCTGATCCGAGGCTTTGACATCGGAAGAGTCGATATAGTAATTCTTGTCATCTGCATAGAAAATCGTCGGTTTGACCATACCCTCCTCTTCTCTTCCACTGACCAGGAATCCCAGATCACTATTATCTGCCCCGGCTGTAAAATAGGATTTGGGGATCACAAAGAAAGTTTTCTCCGTGATGGAAGAATTGGGAATCTTCAGGCCGGATCTACTGTTCAGAAGCAGTTCTATGGAAATCATCCTCTGATCTGCATAACGGTCCACACTGTCGTTCAAAGAGAGATTCAGGTAGGAATTTCCGTTTTTCTCAATTACACTGACAGAGGCTGTGGTCTCTGCCTGATCCTTATCGAATCGGATGCGAATGTTTTTGGCATCACCGATTTCTTTCTTCAGAGTAGAATCCATGCGGAGAAGAAGATTCCAATTGTCGGATGTGATCTCTTTATATACCGGACTTCCGGCGGAAAGCTGACCCTTTGTCCGAAGGTCTTTTGCCTTGTATCTTGAAGAATCCAAATCGGCATCCGTAAAGGAGTCCAGGGTCAGACCCTCTCCTCCGTCTGTACTATAGATAAGAAATCCAGGGCTTGTGGCATTCATGATATGGTAGCTTCCTGCTTGAAGGGAAGCATTTATATCATTTGCATGTTCTGATGCCGATCCCATCTGGAAGGCCTGATCCGCTGTATTGGTAAGATCCGAGGCAAAGCTGTAGGTCTTTTGGAAATTGTTTGAATCATAGGCATTTACAAAATCCGACGCGGTTTTCTCGAAATCCTCCAAATTCTGATCCGTAAGATCGTTGGAGGAACTTGTGGTATGATTCATGGATTTTACCAGGTCTCCCTGATCATCGATTGCATAAACCGGAGAGAGGAGGCCGACCTGGCTTCCATTTTTCGCATAGTAAAATGGATAACCTGCCCGGTCCGTTGTGATGACAGTCTCTTGTCGGATGGCAAGGGCTTGGAAATGGTTGTCCTGTGCTATCGTTCCGGCAGAAACTTCATAAATGGCAGCATGATTTCCCGTCAGATAGGAAATCCCGTGATAAGCCAGATAAATCAAGAGAATCAGGCAGACAACGATCGCAATATTCAGTTGATAGAGAGGTTTGAATTTTACGATTTTTTTATTTCTTGCCATTCGATTCCATTTCTTATGAATTCTTGATTAATTGATTCTGTGCAGCCGTGAGGATCTCATTCATATCAAGATATAGGTTATAGGCACTATCAGCGCCAAATACCGTAGAGATTAACTGGTCTCCGTTGGATGCTGTGGAAAGCAGGACCAGACAATATTTGGCTTCCCCGGTTGTTCCTGTCTTACCGCCGACGACTGTGATCCCTTCCGGAGGCTTTCTGGTACCCTTCAGATAGCGGCAGGAATTTGTCCAGGTCTGCTGTACAGCAGCACCGGCAGAATTTCTGTAGAAAGCATTAAAGGAAGTGGAACTGATCAGTTGAACAAAGCGGTCATATTTACAGGCAGCAGCGAAGATCAAATACATATCATAAGGCGTTGTATAATGATTTTCGTCGTGAAGGCCGTTAACCGTAACAAAATGGCTATGAGTTGCACCAAGAGCATTGGCTTCTTTATTCATCAATTCGACAAATTTTTCCGTGGATCCGCTGACAGCATCGGCGATTGCAATTGCCGCATCATTACCACTGGGGAGCATCAGCCCATAGAGCAGCTGCTGGAGACTGATGACATCGCCGGGGTTCAGATGAGCCAGGGACGAACCGGATTCAAGGCCCAGGATATCAGAGCCTACGGTAACTTCCTGGTCCGGATTTCCATATTTGATTGCAAGATAGGCAGTCAGGATCTTGGTCGTCGATGCAGGATAGACCTTCTTTAACATCTGATAGTTATAAAGGGCCTTGTTTTGTGTGACATCATATACGGAAGCTGCTGCACAGGTTCCTATGTCCGGTGCCATCTCCTTAGGAGAATCTTCATTCAAAGGAAGAGCCAAATTGGTAGAAAATCCCTTGATTGAGCCGGATGATGAAGATGATGTCAGCCGGTATTCATCGGAACTATCATAGACATGATAGGGATTGGAAACCTTGTTCCCACATCCGGTCATAGATAAGACGGTAAAAGCGATGAGACAAAAAGCTGCAAGTTTTTTCTTTAACTTATTTATCTTATTTATACATTTCACGCCAGTCAAGATCTCCTCTGTCAAGTGCTTTGATCAATAATTCAGCGGTAGCAAGATTGGTCGCCAAAGGAATATTGTTTGCATCACAGATACGGACAATATTATTGACGTCCGGCTCATTGGATTTCACACGAAATGGATCTCGCAGGAAAATCACCAGATCAATATTATTGTGTTCGATCTGTGCTCCCAGCTGCTGGGTTCCACCAAGATGACCAGCCAGAAATTTGTGGACGGAAAGATTGGTAACCTCTTCCACCAGACGCCCGGTTGTTCCGGTTGCATAAAGATTGTTTTTGGCTAAAATATTCCGATATGCAATACAGAAATTTTGCATCAGTTTTTTCTTTGAGTCATGTGCGACAAGACCGATATTCATCATTTTCCTCCCTTCAATTCTCTTTATTTTGCTGAAATCCTTTTCCAGTAAGATTCATATGTAAGTTTTCTTTATAATATAATCTTCAAACAATAGGAAACATATGACCTTCTACTATCATACGACAAAATGCTCTAATGTTCATAGAATTTCTTCGCTTGAAGCCCTACATTTAATACCAGTCCGATTCCGATATAAATCGTAACAAGAGACGTCAGTCCATAGCTTACAAAAGGAAGGGTCAAACCGGTGTTCGGCATCAGTCCGGTAACCACACAGACGTTGACAAAGCTTTGGAAACCGATAATGGATGCGATGCCAATACAGATCAGTTTTCCTGCTTCATTTTTCGCCCTTTTCGCTACACGAAGACAGAGAATAACAATCAGGAGAATGAGAAGGAGCAGAATACAGGATCCGACGAAACCAATCTCCTCTCCCGCTACGGCAAAAATGAAATCTGTATGGGGCTCTGAAATAAAATTACCGTTTTTCACCGAGTTCCAGTCATTATTATTTAATCCCTTACCCAGAAGCTGTCCGGATCCGATGGCCATAATTGAATTTTGCTGCTGATAGGCATTCTGGGGATATTCCTCCGGACGCAGCCAGGCCAGGATTCGCTTTTTCTGATAACCTTTGATGAATGGAACGGATCCGGTCTGGGCGGAATAGAGAATGAAGATTGCAATCGCCGGAATTGTGATCAAAAGAACCGGTGTTATGATTTTGGAGGACAAACCGGCAGCATAAAACATCGTCGCTATGACCATAAAGGTCACGATGGTTGTCGACAGATCCGGCTCCTTTAAAATTAAGAGAAGCGGAATCGCAATATAGACCAGGGTTAAAAGAAAGCGCTTCCTTTGATTTAAGCTTTCCATAAAGTGTGTAAAATACCAGGCAAAAAAAAGAACCAGGAAAACTTTAGCAATTTCCGAAGGCTGGAAACGAATACCGATATTGATCCAACGCTTTGCTCCGAGTGAAGTGTCGCCGAACAGCAGGACAGACAAAAGAAGGAGTATGGTCAATCCATAGTAAAACCAATGAAATTGCAGCAGAAATTCGAAGTCGATCAGAGATACGACGAACATGAGAGTCACGCCAATCACCATGCCAACGATCTGTTTGGCCTGATTGTCGGTATTAGCACTTCCGATGATCATAATGCCAAGAATCGTTAATGCAACGACTGCTATGACCAAGGGTAAATTATAATTTTTGAATTTATAATTATGGAACATAGAAAGGCTCCTCTAGCTCTTCTTTTCAGTTCTTCTTTTCAGTTCTTCTTTTCCGCCTGAAACAGTTCCGTCAGGAGTTCGTCATAGACATTGGTCAGAAGAAAGCGGTTTTGATGACGAAGCAGGATCTGGCCTTCCTTCTTCCGAAAGCGGTCAAGAAAACCTGATTTTCTTTCCGGCAGATCTGCGTCATGACCGCTGATATGCACTGCTTCCGCATTAAGATCCCCTGCATAGACGAAACAATCCTCATGATCGGGACAGCCGGCTTTGGCATCTCCGGCGAGAAGACCTGTAACGATGATATTGCCTGCAGCAAGGAGCTCACTGCCCTCTTCTGCATCTCCAAGGATCAGGAGACTGGCATCAGACTGGACCTTTTGCCCGTCTTTTACCGGACCTAATACAATTTTACAGTTCTGGCGGATGGATTCAAAATAGAATCGGTCTCTCATTGATCTCATCCGGCGATCTCGAATCTGACTCTTATCATAGATCAAATCAATCTTGACATCTGAATTGTACTCAATGGACTGAATGACTGCTTCGAATTCTTCATCGGTCAGTTGCCGTCCGGTCACAGTCAGTACCATTTTTGCAGATCCGAAGAACTTTTTCTGGGAGGCAAACTTATAGCAAATCTCTCTTAAAGTATCTTCGATCGGTGAAGATGGGTTCAGAAGCAAAGTGATTCCGTAGGATCCGCTTTTGATAATACAGTTTTCCTTCATGCTTTTACTCTTTCGATCGTAATGATGTAATGGTTGGCTACGGAAGTCCGCAGCCATTGCCTGTTTTCTTTTTTAGTTCTCTCAGTCTGACCATCAGTCCGTGATCGGTTCCGTGGAGGCAGTAGGCGCACCACTATTATCAGCGGCCTCTATAGAGGAGGGTACCTGGAAGAGACAGCCGAGAATGTCCTTGGCTACATCCGATGCATTATGAGAAGAATAACCATTGGCAATACGGGTAGCCAGGGCATATTGAGGGCTGCTGCTTGGTGCATAGGCAATAAAAAGTGCGTGTGGCGGTCGATCCTGTGCTTCCTGAGCAGTTCCGGTCTTACCTGAAACTTCGATGGGGAAATTATCGTAGGCTTTCGTACTTTGAATGACCATTCTCATACCATTCTGGATAGCATCCCACTGACTGGAATCTAAGACATCAATCGTATTCTGCAAAGAAGATCCATAGGTTTTCAGAACTTTTCCCTGCGGTGATTGTGTATGATCCAGAAGACTCAGATGATATACCTTTCCCCTGGTAGCCAAAGCTGCTGCATATCGAGCCAAGGCCACAGTTGTGAGATTGTTGTCAGATTGGCCGATCGCAGCCATGACAGGATATTTTGTAGCTATCGTCGACTTAGCCTCTTCAATTTCCAGACCGGTCTTCTCGTCCAGACCATACATATGAGCATATTTCTGTATTTTCTGGATACCGACAGAATCATTATAATTATTATCGCCACCGGCCAGACGCCAACCGACTTCATAAAAGAAATAGTTGCAGGAATTCTTCAAAGCCTCAGATACATTGAGCGTGCCATGGGTACCATGATACATACCATAGATCCAGCATACCGGGTGGTTGGATACTTTGGTGAAAACACCGGTACAGTCGATCGTTGATGTCGGGGTAATCGCGTTTTCCGCCATGCCTGCCGTTGATGTCATCGGTTTAAATGTTGAACCGGGGGCTGTCTTCTGCTGTGTTGCAAAGTTAAACAGAGGCCGGCTGCTATTGGAATTCAAATAAGCATAATACTTGGAGTCCACCGTATTGGCCAAACGGTTGTTATCGTATCCGGGGTAGGAAACACAGGCCAGAACGGATCCCTTATTTGTATCCAGTACAACGGTAGATCCGGAGCAGGGGTCCAGACCGAGCTGACCAGGTGTGATTTGCATATTCCGGATCTTATCAATGATGAAATTGTAGGCATTCATGGAACCGCCGGCTAATGCATTTCTGCTGTTATCATCTTTGGCAAGAATTCCCTGATCATATAATAGGGCGCAAACCTGACCGGGTTGAATTCGATCCTGGAGGATCGCATATTTATATACCAGCTTGGAAAAATCTGCATTCGTCTGAAAAGCATCCGAAAGATTTGAAACCAATGCCTGATAGAGTTCGTCTGTATCGACATACTTCTGGCTGGTCTTGATGGAATCGGTATCGATCCAGTTTTTTTCGATGCAATATTTCAGATAATCATGGATACTTAGAGTCCCGGCAGCCCAGGATTTATAAGTGGCATCGGATGTGTCAATCTTATCTGTATTCAGGATCTTCTGACTCTTCAGATAGCGGATGACATAGTTCTGGTAGTTCTCCATTTCGTCATCAAGCTTTCCAAATTGAGTTGTACCGTTTAACAAGGCATCCGAAAGCATGTTCAAAGCTTCCCCTTGTTTCTGCAAAAATGCAGCATAGACGGTCTTTTCCAGATCACTGGCATTACTGTCTTTAAAATGATCTGAATCGATAACACCGTTATTGATCAAGGCAATATAGGCATCATAAACTGCAACCGTCATATTCGAAGTATCCGTTGTAACCGGAACGGTTCGCTGATTGACCAGCTTTGAGATCAGGACACCTGCAATTTCCTTCTCCAGAAGTTTATAGGTTCTTACCTGTAAATCATAGTCGATGGAGAGATAGACATCGTTTCCGGCCTTGCTGTCGATGTGGTTTACCTTTTTAATTATATTACCAACGTTATCAACATAAAGGGTATCCGATCCCTTGGAGCCTCGAAGGGTAGAGTCCATATATTGCTCAATGCCGGACTTTCCAACGACATCATTCATTGTAATGGATTTATCTTTTTTCTTCAGATCCTGATACTCACTGGTGGAAATTTTTCCGGTATATCCGAGAATAGAAGCAAAAGCCTCCGAATCCGTGTATTTTCGGATAATATTCTCATGAATATCGATTCCGGGATAGCTTGCCTTATTCTCTTTCACATATGCAATCGTTGCCTGGCTGACATTGGAAGCAATGGCTGTCGTGACATACTTCTGGTAGGAATTGAGACCAATCTTATAGCGGAGAACAGCGATCTTAAAACGGAGATCATCATTATATTTACCGGAGATATTATAACATTTGCTACCCATGAGATAGTTCATGATGTCCTCGGCTGAGGCTTGGACTTCATTGATTCCGTCTTTATTTTTGTAGTCAAGATCGCTGATTTTCGCATGCCCGAAGATATCCGCACGGAATCTCTGCTGAGCGGTACCGCTCACGGTGAAGACAAAGCTTCCGTCCGTATTTCTCTGAATATCAAAATCGTCATCAGCAATTTTGTCGCCGTTTTTTTCTATTTCAGGGATGATTTGTGCGAGTTCCCGATTGAGATACTTATTTCGATCCTTACTCGAATAATTGGAGTAGGAATCCTGAATGGTGACATCATAGGAAAGGTCATTATATGCCAGAAGTTTACCGTTTCGGTCGAAGATCCGGCCTCGTGAAGCCTCAATGGTCTCCTTCCTCTCAACCAGGAGGTTATAGGAGTCCTGATAGTCTTTGCCGTGCAAAATCTGCAGAATAAAAAGTCTGAGAATCAGAATCACGGTAAAAATAATCATCAGGACCATGATAACGCGTTGACGGTCCTTGAAGAGTTTTTCATGCAGGTCTTTAAAAAAGGATGTCAAAATCGACGGTCTCCTTTCGATTCATATCGGTCAGTTCTTCCGGCGATCCATAAGATAAAAGGATACAGGAGAAAAGAAATAACAACCGTGTAGATGGCTTCCGGGAGCATGATATTCACAAAAAAGAATCGGAAGTCGCTTCTGCCCCGGCTGGCAAAGGAAATGAGATAGACACATATCCCATAGACGAGATCTGTCAGTCCTACAAAGAGGATGGGAAGTTTGATATCATCTCCGAAAAAAATTTTCCTTACCAATCCATTCAAATATCCAAGTAAGAGAAAAAGCAGTGCATAGATACCAAAAAGCTGTCCGGAAAAGGTATCCAGAAGAAGACCGGAGGCCATGCCAATCGCCATGCCCTCCTTTCTCCCGCGAATAAATCCAATCAATGCAACCAGGCTGAGGAGAAGGTTCGGCACCACCCCCGCCAGGACCAAATGGGAGAAAACAGCAGTCTGTAAAACATAGACCAGTCCGATCAACAGGAGGCAGATCACTGCCCTTCGGATGAAGTAGGAAATCTTCATTGACCGCCACTCTCCTTCGTCTTAAGAATTACAAGAACATCCTGGAGATGCTTAAAATCAACCGCCGGGGTCAGGCTGCCGGACTTACTGATACCGTTTGGATCCGTCTTCAACTGATCTACATAGCCGATCAGAAGACCGGGAAGATACTTGCTGCTGACATTACTGGTAACGATCGGTTCGCCGGAGCTGATCTTTTCATCCTTATCTTCCAGATTTGAGATATTTAAAGTGTTATTCTTTGTCATCTCTTCCAGAGATCCGGATACAATACAGATATTTCCCGTGTTCAATGACATGGCGGATACATCGGAAGTGTCATCAATGATGGCACGAACAACAGCATAGTTTCTTCTTGTTTCTGTGACGATGCCAACAAGACCTCCATCAGAAAGAACATTCATATCTTTCTTAATGCCATCGGCACTTCCCTTATTGATAGTAAAAGTATTAAACCAGTTAGATGTACCACGCGCAATGACCCGGGCACCGGTTTTTTTGTAATCACCATACTGCTGATCCAGAGCATATAATTTCTGCAGTTTTTCTAACTCCGACTGCTGCAATTGTATCGTGTTCAGCTGGTTGTTCAGGTCATTCACTTCATCCTGCAATTTCTTGTTCTTCTTCTGCAGAGATTGAATCGTTTTCTGGTTTCCGCGCCGGACACTTGCGGATTCTTCGATTACTGCAAGCCCTTTCTGCATGGGTACGAAGACATAGTTCGATACGGAACCGATGATTCCCCCGTTAAAATCCGAAATATAACTTATAAAGAGGATCATTATGCATACGATCACAAGGATGATCATAATTGCGCTGCTGGAAATGCTATGTTTCTTCCGTCTCATTGCAAACTGTCCTTTAGCTGAAAATTCGTGATCTCATAGTATAGCCGAAACGACTGTATTTCTCATCGGTCAGGACCTTGCCAAGTCCAAGGGCAACGGTTTGTTCACCGTTTTCCGTAATATTGGTCTTGATATTTGTGATATTGGAAAAGAACTGATCCAAACCGGCAATCTTAGAACTGCCTCCGCTGACATAGATGCCGGAGTAGACAATATCCTTTGCAAGTTCCGGCGGAACATTTTCCAGGATTCTTTTAATAGCCATAGACAGGCTTGTCAGTTCGTCTTTCATGCCTTCGAAAATGATGTCTGATGAAATGGTCATAGGAATGGGAAGACCGCTTACTACATCACGTCCGACAATTTCCAGAGAATTATCCATACCCGGGAAGGCACCGCCGATTTTTTCTTTTAATTCACGGGCAGTCTTTCGACCGATCAGAAGATTATACTTGCGCTTCAGATAAGTCACAATGGCATCGTCCAGACGGTTTCCTCCCGTTGGAAGAAGTTCGGACAACACAAGTCCACCCAGAGAAATAACAGAAATTTCCGTCGTATCGGCACCGATATCAACCACCATGACACCGGTCGGCTCCGTGATATCGATTCCCATACCAAGGGCATCTGCCAGAGGCTTTTCACAGAGAGTGACCGAATGCAGTTTGATTCTGGTTTTCTCGAAAATATCCCGAAAAGCCCTCTTCTCTACCTCGGTAATATCATTCGGCACGGCAATGGTGATATCCGCACTCTTCAAATGGGCTTTCAGGTCCTTATTTAATACCTCTAAAAGCATGGATTGCATATGATCGAAATCGGCAATGACACCATTGACGATCGGGAAAGAAACATCAATGGTATCCGGTGCTTTTTCATACATGGAATAGGCATCGTCTCCGTATGCATAGATTTGATTCTTGTTGATAACAGCGATCGTATTTTTTAAAGTCGTCACATCATTGGCAGTGCGACTGAAGATCTTCAGATTAAATGTACCGAGATCAATGCCATATCCATTATTTGTCATAAGTCTGTTCCTTCCCGGGGCAGTAATTCCCCATGTTCTTTAAAACTATAATAGCGTCTGTCTCCGATAATAATATGATCCGCCAGAGGGATCTCAAGCATATCTCCTGCCTTACAGATTCTTTCGGTGATCATACGGTCTTCTCTGCTGGGACAGGGATCTCCGGATGGGTGATTGTGAAGGAGGATGAAGTAAGAAGCGTTTTCTCTTAAGGCCTCTCTGAAGATCAAGCGAAGGCTGACAAAAGACCGGTCTTCTGTTCCTATGGACAGGAGATGCTCGGAAAGAAAGCCGCAATGGTTATCAAAGAAAGCCAGGAGGACTTTCTCCACTGCTTCATGCCGCATCTGTTCCATAAAGTAGGAAGCTACGGATGACGGATCGTCCAGTTTTATCTTCTGTCTTTTGCCTTCCATTGTGATTCTTCGTCCAAGTTCACAGGCAGCCTTCAAAGTCAAAGCCTTGACTGTACCGAGACCCCGTATTGCAGTAAGCTCTTTCAGGGAGAGCTCTTCTACATTACAAAGGCCGGCGTTCTTAGCCTGCATGACCTCGTAGGCCAGGGCCAGAGCATTTTTCTCTCTGGTACCGGATCGGATCAGAATGGCCAGAAGTTCTTCATCAGACAGACAAAGAACTCCGCAGCGGAGAGCCTTCTCATAAGGTCCTTCCTTTAGATCCTGCATACGGAGTGTAGACGACGGATTCTGCATCATTGACATCCTTTCACTCTCTTCTTACGCTTGGATCTGCCAATCACACAATTTGCATTAATTTTAGCATAATGTAGGAATGCGAACAAGATTTCTCTCTGCAAGTTTTTGCAGAGACATAAGAATCCCAAGCTTGGCGGAAGGCCAGGTCAGTCCACCCTGAAGGTAGGCGGCATATGGCGGACGAAGGGGACCGTCGGCAGAAAGTTCAATCGAAGACCCCTGGACGAAGGCACCTGCTGCCATAATGACCTGGCTGTCATATCCAGGCATGTCCCAGGGTTCCGGAGATACGTAGGAATCCACCGGGGAACCGGCCTGAATCCCCTGACAGAATGCAACAAGCTTATCGGCTTCGCCGAAGGTGATGGCCTGAATAATGTCATGCCGGTCTTCTGTCTTGCCCGGAACACAGGAAAAGCCCAGAGGTTCATAGAGATTGGCAGCAAAAATTGCACATTTTAAGGCACTTGCCGTTACGATCGGGGCCATAAAGAATCCCTGGATAAAGGACCGGTTTAAGCCAAGGCTGGCCCCGACCTCTTTTCCAAGTCCGGGAGAAGTCAAACGATAGGCTGCATTTTCCACGCATTCCTTCTTACCGACGATATAACCTCCGATCGGGGCCAGCCCGCCGCCCGGATTTTTGATCAGGGATCCGACCATCATGTCGGCACCGACGTCAAGCGGTTCCTTATCCTCAACGAATTCCCCATAACAGTTGTCGACCATGACTTTTACGTCCGGTTTACATTTCTTAATGAAGGAAATGAGCTCTCCGATCTCATCGACCGAGAAGGTATGCCTGGTCTGATAGCCCTTGGACCTCTGAATGGTGACAAGCGCGGTCTTTTCGCTGATCGCATTTTTGATGCCCTCATAGTCGAAACTTTCGTCGGCTAAGAGGTCAACCTGACGGTATTTGATCCCATACTCTGCCAGAGATCCCTTAGAAGGCCGAATGCCGATGACTTCTTCCAGGGTGTCATATGGGCGACCGACCGGAGATAGGAGTTCGTCACCGGGTCTTAAGTTACTCATCAAAGCCAAAGCCAGGGCATGGGTACCGCAGGTGATCTGAGGGCGGACCAAAGCATCCTCACCGTGGAAGGTCAGAGCATAGACTTTCTCCAGTTTTTCCCGGCCGATGTCATCATAGCCGTATCCGCTCGAAGCATTAAAGCATTCATTGTCGATCCGGGCATCCTGCATCGCTTTTATCACCTTCAGCTGATTTCTCTCCGCTCTCTCATCGATGGAAAGAAAACGGTCTTTCAACCCTTTCAATACGGATTCTCCGTAAAGATAGACCGACCGGCTGATTCCCATGGATTCGTAAACTGCCTCAGCAGTTGTAAAAATCCCGGATCTGTCTTTGTTTTCCATTGTCTGATTCATGTCTTTTACAAGCATTTCTTTGTCCAATCTATTTTTATTTATTTTATTTTCCATCTTACGAGGAGATCCCTGTCTGGTTTGATCCAGGCCTCGTGAATCAGTCAGGTAATATACGCCTATCACATCTATACGATCTATCATAAATGATCGGATCCGTCTGTATTTTCATCAGAGGAAATTTTAGAGAGTACAGCCTGCAACAGGTCCTCACCGCTTGGATAGTCTCTCCGATCCAAAAAAATAACATCTTTTTCCCGGCGAAACCAGGTCAATTGACGCTTGGCATAATGTCGGCTCTCTTTTTTGATCTTTTCGACCGCACTGTCATAATCTTCTTCTCCTCGGATCACAGGGATCAGCTGTTTATAGCCAATGCCTTGCATGGAGGTCATGGAAGGCTGACAGCCCATGTCCAGAAGGCTTTTGACTTCGTTTAAAAGACCTTCTTTCATCATGAGATCGACTCTTTCGTTAATTCTTTCATAAAGTCTGGCCCGGTCGTCTGTCAAAACGAAAAAAAAGGTGTGGAAGGGGGAAATCTTCTCCTCTTCCTCTTCATTATGAAGTGAGATCGCTTTCTTATTTTTATGATAGAATTCCAGAGCCCGGATCACACGCTTTCGGTTGTTCGGATGGATGGTCTGGTAGGAAATCGGATCGATCGTTTTTAATCTTTCATGGAGGGCCTGATTTCCCAGACGATTCGCCTCCTCTTCCAGTTCCTCCCGATAAGCCATATCCGGATCTTCTTCTGTGAAATCAATATCCCGGACGATGGCCTGGATATAGAAACCGGTGCCGCCGCAGAGAATTGGAATTTTTCCCCGGGCCTGAATGTCACGGACTATCGATATGGCTGCCTCCTTAAAGGTTCGGACGTCACACGGTTCGGTCGGATCCAAGATATCGATCATATGATGGGGAACCAGTGCCTTCTCGCCTGGAGTGACCTTGGCAGTACCGATATCCATACCCCGATAGACCTGCATGGAATCACAGGAGACGATCTCCCCCCGGATCTTTTGAGCCAGTCGTATGGCCAAGTCACTTTTACCAACTGCTGTCGGACCGGCGATCACAACAAGAGGCGGTCGCGGGTCCGTGAAATTATGCTGAATTGTCATGTTTTTTATCCTAAACCTGTCTAGACGATCCTCTTAAAGAGCTTGTCCAGATCTTCTTTTTTGACAGCTATCATGGTCGGCCGTCCGTGCGGACAATGAAAAGGTTCCTCTGCCATTAACATTTCCTGGATCAGGGCTTTGGCTTCCACAGGGGAGATGGTCTGATTTCCCTTGATTGAAGCCTTGCAGGCCATGGAGGCGATCTTTTCTTCGATGATCCCCGGTGTATCTTTTCGGTCGAAGTTCAGAGAATCCGCAATCGAAAGGAATAAGGCTTTCGGATCCACATCCGGCAGATTGGCCGGGAGACCGGTCAGCTTATATTCTTTTCCGCCGAAGGATTCAAAGCGGAACCCTAAGGCCTCGACTTCGGCCCGGTACTTTTCCAACTGATCCATTTCATTTGCTTCTAAGCTTATGATCGCCGGAGGAAGGATCATCTGGGAAGTCACGGAATGCTGTTTTAATTCCTTCATCATCCGTTCGTAATTGACCTTCTCGTGTGCGGCATGCTGGTCAATGAGATAGACTTTCTCATTGTATTCTATGATCCAGTAGGTGGAGAAGATCTGCCCGACGAGATGAAAATAGGTTTGGTTCTCTTCGGTAAAGAAGGATAGCTGTTGATTTTTGGCATTTCCTGCGATTGGAGCACTTTCTATTCCGGAATGGGTCTCTTCTATTCCGGGATGGGTCTCTTCTGACCCGGGATGGGTCTCTTCTGACTGTTTTTTTTCTTCCTCTTCCATATGGTAAAAGTGTTTCCCATCTTCCCGGACTTCACCAGGCTGATAGAAATCAGCCGGAAGGTCCTCTCGTATGGATCGGACTTCCTCTTCGACCGCCTTTTTGACCTCCCTCAGGCGGTTCTCTTCAAAAGGTTCGGCTGTCATTTTCGGATCGACTGCACTTGCTGTCGCTTTGGCTTTTCCTGCCGGGTCTTCTTTTAATGAGACCGTTTGGATATCTTCTCTTCGGATCAGACGCTCATGCACAGTCTCGGAAAGTCGGTCATAGATTTCTTTTCCATGATCCATGCGGATCTCCCGCTTGGCCGGATGTACATTGAAATCCACGCTGCCATCCGGAAAGTCAAAGAAGAGGACCAGGAAGGGAAACTGGTGCTGCATCAGAAAACCGTGATAGCCCTCTTCGACTGCCCGGGACAGGATCTTGTCATTGATCATTCGTCCGTTAATGAAGAAGTTTTCAAAATTCCGGTTGCCACGGTTGATATTATACTTGCCGAGATAACCGTGAACCGAATAGTACTCGTTTTCATCATGGAATTCCAGAAGATTCTTACTGATCTCTCTTCCGAAGATGGAAAAAACACAATCTTCGGTCACGCTGTTTCCGCTGGTCTGCAGCTTTTCTTTTCCGTTACTTTTGAAGTGAAAAGAAATCTCCGGATGTGACAGAGCCAGGTGCTCGATCAGGGTCTGGATTTCATTGGCTTCGGTTTGATCGGATTTTAAAAATTTCTTTCGGGCGGGTGTGTTGTAGAACAGATGGTGAACGAGAAAAGTCGTCCCGTCGGGCGTTCCGATATCCTTTAATTCGCCATCTTCACCGCCCTCAATAGAGAAATAGGAACCAACCTCTTCTTCCCTGCACTTGGTTAGAAGTTCCACTTCCGAAACGGCTGCGATAGAGGCCAGAGCCTCTCCCCGAAACCCCAGGGAATGGATGCGGTCCAGGTCCTCTGCATTTTCCAGTTTACTCGTTGCATGTCTTAAAAAGGCGGTCGATATTTCAGGCCGCGGGATCCCAATGCCATTATCTGTCACCCGGATCAGCGTTCTTCCGCCATCCCGAATCTCAACGGAAACGGCAGAGGCTTTGGCATCGATAGAATTTTCAATCAGCTCTTTTACAACTGAGGCCGGACGTTCGATGACCTCTCCTGCTGCGATTTTGTCAATGGTATCTTTGGAAAGAACATGAATGCTGTTTCTTACCATCTGTTATTCACCTTATTCTGTATACGATATAGCTGGTTCATGGCTTCGATCGGTGTCATATGACTGATGTCCAGTTTCCGGATCTCGGAAATGATATCATCGTCCGTTTCCGTTGTGAAGAAAGACATCTGTCTGGAATCAAAATCATTTTCCTCTGACTTTTTCCCTTTCTTCTGACTTGAGGATGCTATGTTTTCTGCAATCTTAGAGAGATCATTGGAGGCCAGCTGCTCCTGCAGTTCTCTGGCCCGGTCAATGACAGCATCCGGAAGACCTGCGAGTTTGGCAACTTCGATTCCATAACTCTGATCAGCTCCGCCTTTTACAATTTTCCGGAGAAAGACAATGCCGTCTTTTCCCTCTTTGACAGCAGAACAATAATTATGAACACCCGGCAGTTTTCCCTCCAGTTCGGTCAGCTCATGGTAATGGGTGGCAAAGAGAGTCTTGGCACCGATCAGCCTGGGATTGGCCACATATTCTACCACTGCCCAGGCGATACTTAAACCATCGAAAGTCGACGTGCCTCTGCCAATCTCATCCAGGATCAGAAGGGAGTCTTTCGTTGCATTTTTTAAAATATTGGCCACTTCATTCATCTCAACCATGAAGGTAGACTGGCCGCTGGCTAAGTCATCAGATGCCCCGACTCTGGTAAAGATCCGGTTTACAATACTTACATCTGCAGATTCCGCAGGAACAAAGGATCCGATCTGTGCCATGAGAACGATCAGGGCAGTCTGTCGCATATAAGTCGATTTCCCGGCCATATTGGGCCCGGTAATGATTGCCATGCGGTGGTCCTGGTTATCCAGAAACGTATCATTATCGACGAAAGATCCCTCCGGCAGCATCTGTTCAATGACCGGATGACGACCCTTTTTGATCTTCAGATTGCCGTTGGTATTGATGGAAGGTCTGACATAGTGGTTCCGGTCAGCCGTATAGGCCAGGGAGAGAAGAACATCCAGGGAAGAAATGGCCTTGGCTGTTTTCTGGATTCGTTTGATCTCCTGTCCGATCCGGTCTAACAGTTCGAGATAAAGCTGATTTTCCAGATGGGTCAGCCGGTCCTCGGATCCCAGGATCTTATCTTCCATCTCTTTTAATTCATTGGTATAAAAACGCTCCGCATTGGTCAGAGTCTGCTTTCGGATATAGCGGTCCGGAACCAGGTCTTTGTTGGAGTTCGTAACCTCAATGAAATACCCGAAGACTTTATTATAACGGATCCTGAGATTCTTGATGCCGGTTTTCTCCTTTTCTTCCTCTTCCAGATTGGCCAGCCATTCCTTGCCATGGGTCTTTAAGTCCCTTAGTTCATCCACTTCTTTGTTGTAGCCGCTTTTGAAAATGCCGCCATCGTGGACAGAGACCGGCGGATCATCGTCAATGGCAGAATCAATCAGGGAATAGAGGTCCGATAAAGGATCCAAACCCTGATTCAATTCCAGGATCAGTTCCGATTTCATACAGGAAAGCGTCTGCTTTAAGGCCGGAAGAAGCCGGATCGAACTCTTGAAGGAGATCAGATCTCTCGGATTGGCTGTCTTGTAGGTGATTCTGGTTAATAGCCGTTCCAGATCATAGACAGGCGACAGATATTCTCTTAACTCTTCCCGGTCAGAAGGATTGGAAACAAATTCCGAGACGGCATCCAGGCGTTTCTCGATCTGGTCTTTCTTTCGAAGGGGCTTATCAATGTCCTGACGAAGCCGTCTTGCTCCCATGGCTGTCATGGTATGGTCCAGGACCCAGAGGAGGGACCCTCTTTTCTCTTTGTCCAGCAAGGTTTCGGTAAGTTCCAGATTCCGCCGGCTGCTGCTGTCGATCATCATGTAGTTGGAGTCCTGGTAGACCTGGAGCCGGGTGATATTTAACAGATCGGACTTCTGAGTTTCCTTCAGATACTGGAGCATGGCACCGGCGGCTACGGTTTTGATGCTCTGGTCATCCAGATCCAGACTTTTCAGGGAGGAAACGTGAAAATGCCTGGTCAGAAGCCGGCGGGCCAGATCATCCTCGAAATAGTAATTGTCGAGGACAGAAATGGCAATATGCATGTGGTCCTTCAATTCATTCAGATCTACACCACAGATCTGAAAAGCCTCGTTACAGATGATCTCCGAAGGCTTGTAACGGCTCAATTCATTCAGGAAGGCGCGAAGGCTGCTTTCTTCTGTGACATAAAAGTCTCCGGTAGAAATGTCGGCCACGGCGATACCGAAGCGGTCAGAAATGAAGGCAATGCTCATCAGATAGTTGTTTTTGGCCTCGTCCAATGAAGCGGTATCTATATTGGTTCCCGGGGTCACGACCCGGATAATACCTCGTTTTACAATGCCTTTGGCGGTTTTCGGATCCTCTAACTGCTCGCAGATCGCGACCTTATGGCCTTTATTGACAAGACGGGTCAGATAGGACTCTGCTGCATGATAAGGGATGCCGCACATAGGAGCCCGCTCTGGCAGGCCGCAGTTTTTGCCAGTCAGGGTGAGTTCCAGTTCCTTGGATACCGTGATGGCATCATCGAAGAACATTTCATAGAAGTCGCCCAAACGGTAGAATAAGATACTGTCTCTGTTTTCTTTTTTCATGCGGATATAATGCTGCATCATGGGAGATACGGCATCGATATCGATATCATCAATGGTCATGATATTTAATTCCTGTTTTTGTTTCTGCTATTCGTTTCTCTAATTAAGTATAAGGGACTTAAAGTCAAGGGGCATCCATCAGTCGTTACTATAGCGGAGAATCAGCTTTTCTGCCATCTTCATGCCGTCCATAGCGGCAGACATAATACCACCTGCATACCCTGCTCCTTCTCCGCAAGGGTAGATCCCCTGAATCGAGGTTTGACCATTTGCATCTCTTTCGATCCGAATCGGGGATGAGGTACGGCTTTCCACGCCGGAAAGGATGGCATCCTTTCGATTGAAACCGCGGATCTTTCGATCAAAAGCTTCCATTCCGGATAAAAAGGAGGCTTCAATTTCCGGAGAAAAGATTCCACGGAGATTGCA
>JAQXPG010000116.1 GCA_029100405.1 Lachnospiraceae bacterium
ACCCCTTCAAATCCCCACATGAAGTCCAAGTGCCAGGTCGCCCTCCGGAATTCCCCATCTGTGATGACATGATAGCCCAGAGCCTTCTGCTTTGACACAAGGTCCAAGATTGCCTCATCTTCCACTGTTTTCAGCTCTTCCTGACTGATCTTTCCGGATTCAAATTGTTTTCTTTTGGTCTTCAGTTTCTCCGGGCGGAGGAAACTGCCTACATAGTCATAGCGAAATGGTGTCTGTAAATTGCTCATATATCTTCTCCTTTTGATTCTGTTTGATCCTTATTACTCGAGCCGGTTGCGGTTCCTGCCAGAGGCTTACCTCGCCGGTTACTTGATAATCAATTTAGGCCAATGCTTTCGTTATGTAAAATACCTGTAATTTATCGCCTGCTATAGGCTTGTCCTATATTTATCTGAAATCATTGCATATGGGCAGCTTGGTTTAAAAAGTATAGGATTGACGCTTTCTGATAACTAAAATATAATTATTTTGGAATCTGAAAATTCACCGGTTCTCATTTAAGGATCACAGTGAAGGTTCTCGGTGGATAAGAAAAAAGGAGGTAAGAATCATGTTATTTTATCGTTGTGAGTCATGTGGTAATTTTGTGACATTCCTTACAGAAAAGACAGCCTGTACACCGATCTGCTGTGGCAAGCCGATGACGGAACTTGTTCCGAACACCACGGATGCAGCCCAGGAAAAACACGTACCGGTTGTTTCTGTCGATGGCAGTTCTGTAACGGTTAAAGTCGGATCTGTTTCTCATCCTATGCTTCCTGAGCATTACATCGAGTTCATTGTTCTGGAAACAGAGAACGGATTCCAGAAGAAGGACCTGAAGCCCGGTGATGCACCGGAAGCACATTTTGAACTGGCAGCCGGCGAAAAGGCTATCAATGCATACGCTTACTGCAATCTCCATGGTCTCTGGAAGGCAGAGATCTGACCAGTTTTCAGCTATGCTGATCTATCTGCTCCGGAGATCGGGAATACGAAGTTTTCGGACAAGCACAATTGACAATATATGTTGAGGAGGGAAAAATCATGGCAAATAAATACGCCGGTACACAGACCGAAAAGAACCTGGAGGCCGCATTCGCAGGGGAATCTCAGGCAAGAAACAAATATACTTATTTTGCTTCCAAGGCGAAAAAAGAAGGTTATGAGCAGATTGCTGCCCTCTTCCTTCATACAGCTGATAATGAAAAAGAGCATGCCAAGTTATGGTTCAAGGAGCTGGAAGGCATCGGCGATACGGAAGAAAATCTGGAGGCCGCTGCAGAGGGCGAGAATTATGAGTGGACCGACATGTATAAAGGATTTGCTGAAACTGCAGATGCGGAAGGTTTCCATGAGCTTGCTGCAAAATTCCGTTTGGTAGCTGAAATCGAGAAAACACATGAGGAACGCTATCGTGCCCTGCTTCATAATGTCAAGACAAAGGAAGTCTTTGAAAAGAGTGAAGTTAAGATCTGGGAATGCCGGAACTGCGGTCATATCGTAATCGGCACAAAAGCTCCGGAAGTATGCCCGGTATGCAAGCATCCGCAGAGCTTCTTCGAATTACAGGCAAAGAATTATTAAGTGTCCACACAAAAGCATAAACCGGTGTCAAAAGTCCGGACAAGACTTAAACAATCATTCCTATAAAAAATGCCGGGGTCCTTTCATGACCCCGGCAAATTTTATGCTATTCTCTTCTTTTGGGAATTGGAAATCTCGGAAAGCATCATTGCGGCAAATTTTATGCTCTTCTCTTTTTTTCGAAAATCATCATTGCGGCAAATCCAAAGATAACAAGTGCTATTGGCATGCCGGCAGCTTTTCCTTCCCCAGTCTTGGGCGAAGTCTTAGTCCCTTTCTCGGTTACCGGGCTTGCTAAAATAGCAAACGGCGACAGGGATGTCGTCTTTACGGTAAGACCTTCCTTCGTCACTTCCGGTTTCAGCGTTTCTAAGCTTCCATCGTCTTTCAGATGATAAACCAGGAAAGTATAACCCTTTTCGGATGTCCCTTTCGGGAAATCCAATGTGACTTCGATTTGTCCATTCACGGAAAGTTTTTCCTTGTCTTGATCTGTCAGATATACTTCAACCACGCTGAGACTTCCATTCGAAGGAGCCTTGATTCCTTTCTCTTTCAGAGCCTTCTTTATGCGTTCTGAAGCTTTTTCATAGATATCGCCGGAAGTGACAGCAATGGCTTTCACATCCGAAAGAGCTATTTCTTCGCCCTTTTGATTTTTCACTATCGTATCCGAAGATACCTGTATTCCTTTGAGGCCGGACAATTTTTCATTCGATTCGTTTACCATCGGAATGGTCAACATTTCAACTTTTGTCTTAGCTGCATGATCCGAATCCGTCACTGTCTGTCCGGATCCCTTGGAAGAATCCTTCACGTAAGACTCGTCGGGATTCCCAGATGGATCAACCGAAGTAGACTTCCCAGGATCCCCAGATGGATTATCCGACGTAGACTTCCCAGGATCCTTAGACGGCTCCGAAGCGGGCTTGGTGAAATCAGTCTTAAGCCCATTCGTTTCAACTCCCGTCAGAGCCAGATCCTTGGATGGCTGGCCTCCAACCAGGCAAGCGTTCTCCTTACCCATGGTCTTGATCGCAAGATCGGTAAGTTCCAGAAGACCGTTCATACGGATCGTCCCATCTGCATTCCGGCTGACAGGAGTCTTGGAAAATGTATGCTTTGTCAAATCAAAGCCGGTCGCATCCGACTTGAACCATGCGTCACTTACCTCTTTCGAAGCATCGTGAGCGGCTTTTGCATCCTTCCAGAAGAAGTTGGATGCCTGATAGATCTTCTTAATATCCTGACTTCCCTTGGGCTTGATGGTCTCTGCAATGTCAGTTCCTTTGCGATAAGAAATAATTCCCCTGGCAGAGAAGTCCGTGTTTTTCGCATCCGTTGTATAGAGTGCAACATTTGAGCCGCCGTTATTATAAGAGATGCTGTTCTCGATCTCTATATCCGGGCAGCTGTTCGAATCGATTCCCTTGGCCTTGTTATTAAAAGCAACAGAGTTTACCAATCTGTGGTGACCGCTCAAGCTGGATCCACCCATCTTGAAGCCGTTGCCGTTTCCTTCGTCTGTGCCGTCTATACCATAACCATTTCCATATGCAAGGCAGTTCTGGATCGTAACAGAACCGATGGAACCGGTCTCCGGCTTTGCAAAGAGATCCCATCCGTCATCTGCATTGTTATAAGCAATACAGCCGTCAAAAATATTTCCCTCTCCAATGGTAAGCTTTGCTGCAAAACCATCGGCATCCTCATATCCTGCATCCGCATTTGCATAAGATGTGCAATTCAGGATCAGATTATGGGCCGGCCACTCTTCTTTTGCCTGCTGTTCGCCGATTCTGGAAATCTGGATACCGGTATTGCCATTATGATATGCATGAATCCGGTCTAAGGTATTAAAGGATCCGCTGACATGGATGCCATCCTTGCCGTTCGGAGCATTTGTGACATCAAAGCCGGACAGATACCAGTAATCACCCGCGATCTCCAGGCCAATCGTATCCTTTGCCTGAGAAAAATCCAAAACAGGTCTGGAGTTTTCAGAAGGATCTGCGATCATTTTGATCGGCTGATCCTTCGTGCCGTTCGTTCCGAGAGGGATCATAAGGCCGCTCTTTAAATCATATTGGCCCGGAAGCAGAACGATCGTTTGACCGGGTGCTGCATATTTCACAGCATCATAGATGCTTGCCGGACTCTTCTTCGTACCATTTCCCTTTCCGTCAGGACCGACATAAATCAGATCTCCGTCGTATTTGAAATATGAAACAGAAATCTTCGCCGTGTTCTCCTTGTAATTCGAAAGGACCGAGAATTTGTCCGGCTGATAGCCTTCATTCGGCTGGCTTACCGCCGTGAATGTATTCTTGCCCGCTTCCACTTTGACAGGAAAACGAGAAACCTCGCCTTTATGAACCTCTCCAAAAGCTACTGCCTCATCAGAAGAATTCTTCACCGTCACCTTACCGTCATAATTACTGAGCAGGCGAAGGGTATAATCCGAACCATTCGCCGAAGCAGGGGAAACAATCTTGAAAGAAGGGGTGATCTTCTTCATCTCAATTTTCTCAGCAGGAGCATCCTCTTTCGGATCACGTGTTGTAAGAGAAATATTCTTCGCCGTTACATCGCAATTTCTGGAAGCGAAAATACCGGCATAGACATAGTCGGGATCCAGCTTTGCCAGAGCCTTTGTATCATAATACTTCTGGGTCTTAGTCTTCCCGGACGGATCTGTATAGGAGACAAAGTAACCCGTGTTATTCTTCTGGATCTGCAGTTTGAAACTTGTGTACTGTGCCAGATCCGGTCCGGCTCCGGCAGAGGAAGTATCACGCTTTCCGACGATATTATAGGTTCCTGCAGGCTTACCGCTCTGTCCGGCCGCAGTCTCAAGCGTAGACATCTTACTGGTAAAATCTCTGTTCACGACCGTCGTATCGTTATTATTCAAGGCTTCCAGATTTTCCCTGGTGACACCGGACTTCTCCTGGGATCCTATGCCAAGTTTCATGGTGTATTGAGGAAATGAGGTATCATCTGTCGCACTTTTCTTGTCCTTATCATAGTTGTAAAGGACCTTGGTAACGCTGGCCATATAGGAATTGTTCCAGAAAACCGAGGCATCGCCATTTTCCCCGATATCATCCGAAGCCATGAGGCCAAAACCTTCCTGACCGTTGGAGTACTTCCAGGTGTTGACGTTCACATCCGCAGATAGCGTAAAGTTCTGGTCTGACGGTACTTTAGTATAGTAAAAAGAAAGACCATCCGTCGAGGCAGGAACCAGTTTTCCCTTTCCATTGATGTCGTAGACACGAGCAGAATCATCGCTAATCTTCTGATAACCACAATCCTTGGATGAGCCGGAGACTCCCTGACCAAATGCGGAGTATAACCAGGTAGCCTTCCACTGATCGTTGACCTGATGTCCCACCGGATCCGATACCGATTTATCATTTCCTCTTTCCGCAGTTACCCGGAAATAATAGTCCTTGCCAGTTTGCGGCACAGTCAATACGGCAGAATTTCCCTTGGAACTCTGGCCCTCTGTATAAGTCTTTCCATCCAGGGAATAAGAAACAAGGTATCTCTCAGCTTCTTTTACGCTGTCAAAAGTCACTTCAACCTTGCCGCCGCCCTTGTCCGTAACTGCTGTAATGGAAGGCTTGGAAAGAGGGAGAACAAAACCCTTCAAGGTGACACTCTCTCCCCGCTTATCTTCCATTTTTTCTCTTTTCAGAACCGGCTCGAAGGTATAGTCGCCTGATCTTAATGGCTGATAGCTTATGGATCCGGACTCTCCATTTGCCTTCGTTGTAAGCGTATCAATGATCTTTCCATCCAGAGAAACATTGACATCCAGCTTCTCTGCCCCCTGATCACCGATCAGAGCGGTATAGTTTATCGTTACTTTGTCTCCATTTACAGTTGGGCTTTCCAATTTCGGGGCATCCACTTTGGTCCAGTCAATGGAGGGACTACCCTTCGTCAGGCTGATTCCATAAACTTTTGGCTTACTTCCATCGAGATAGAAATAATAGGTCTTTTGAGCTGTCAGCCGGAAAGAATAGTGGTCTTCTGTCAGAAGGCTTCCATCCGAATTAAAGTCTTTTTTCGTATCTTCCTCGACAAAATGCCATTTTTTATTCGTTGCCGTTCCTATGGCAAAATAAATCGTACTGTCCACATTCGCCTTAATTTTAAAAGCAGAGCCACTTGTTGGAATTGCACCGTTATTTGGCTTGGCGTTATTTTTACCCTGTATATAGTTGTCATAAGATACGCCGTCGATAGGCTGTTTGCCCTGTTTTACAGACATATCTTCCAGGACGGAAATCGATGCGATCTCATCATCCCCGTATGTCACTCCCTGTTTCAGACCCTGTGACAGATTCACTTCTGTCTTCTTGTAGGCATTGTCCTCTGCCTTAACCGTGCTCGCAGAGAACATCTGCATCCCCGGTGGCATTACCGCCGGCACAGTTCCTGCTGTAAGCATGGCTGCCAGCAGGACTGCCGAAGCCTTCTTAAGCAACGGATACCTTCGGAACCAACTTTGATTCATTCTCTTTCTTCCCCCTTTTCTAAATGAAACGGCATATGCGAAAGCTTCCTCGTCTTGTCCCAAGTCCGGGAGTGTATCCCCTTACCCAGATTGACCGAAAATACATGGTT
>JAQXPG010000117.1 GCA_029100405.1 Lachnospiraceae bacterium
GCAACCAAGGGCTTCAAGAAGGCCCTGGAGGACAAGCTTGGCAGCAAGGTAAAATTTGATGAACAGAATGCATCCGGTGACTCGGCAACCTGTACAACGATTGCCAACTCCTTTGTGTCATCAGGTAAGGATCTGATCATGGCCAATGCGACTGCAGCTCTGACCGCAGCCAGCCAGGCGACAGCAGACATCCCCATTGTCGGAACCAGTGTTACCGATTACGGCTCCGCTCTGGATATTAAGGACTGGACAGGCAAGAGCGGCAGCAATGTCAGCGGTACGACGGATCTGGCCCCTTTGGATGAGCAGGCTAAGATGATCCAGGAACTTTTTCCGGATAAGAAAAAAGTTGGTATTCTCTACTGCAATGCAGAGGCCAATTCCAAGTATCAGGTAACAAACATTACCAAGTATCTGCAAGAAGAAGGATATACAGTTACCGATTATGCATTTTCAGATTCTAATGACGTTGCCAATGTAACTAAGAAAGCCTGCGGAGATTCGGAAGTACTCTATATTCCGACGGATAATACAGCAGCCTCCTGTGCTGAGAATATCAACAATGTCGCTGAGCCGGCCGGCATCCCGATCGTTACCGGTGAAGAAGGAATCTGCAAAGGCTGTGGCGTTGCAACTCTTTCCCTGAGCTACTATGACCTTGGCTATCAGACCGGCGAGATGGCTTATGACATCTTGGTAAACGGAAAGAAACCCGGTGAGATGGAAGTTCAGACCGCAAAGAAATTCACGAAGGAATACATGAAGGATCGTGCGGATAAGCTTGGCGTGAAGATTCCGGATGACTATTCGGAAATCAAGTCGGAGTAAAAATCAAGTTCAACTTTGAAAATCTAGGAGCGATATATGTTCATTGCATTTACGAATGCACTTCCGGGAAATATAGCCCAAGGCCTGATCTGGGGCATTATGGCGCTGGGAGTTTACATCACATTTAAGGTTCTTAATTTTGCAGATATGACGGTCGATGGCAGCTTCGCTACAGGAGGAGCTGTCGCAGTCATGATGATTCTGTCCGGGAAACCGGTTGCTTTGGCACTTATTCTTGCAACTGTTTCAGGGATCCTGGCGGGCATTCTGACGGGTATCTTCCATGTGGTCATGGGCATTCCGGATATTCTGGCAGGAATTCTGACCCAGTTTATTCTCTATTCCCTGAATCTGAACATCATGGGCGCAGCGAATAAGGCAGTTTCGGTTAGCAATTATCCTCTGTTGCTGTCCTTACGTTATGTCCAAAGATCCATTGTGATTTCTGCGATCTTTGTCGTGGTCATCGTCATTTTGCTCTATATTTACTTCGGAACCGAACAAGGATCTGCCCTTCGAGCAACCGGAAACAATCCTCAGATGAGTAAGGCTCAGGGCATTAATATCGGAGGCATGAAGATCCTGGGACTGGCTTTCTCCAATGGACTGGTGGCTTTGGCAGGCGGTTTATTTGCTCAGTATCAGGGCTTTTCCGATATCAATATGGGTCGAGGCGCCATTGTCATAGGCCTTGCCGCAGTGATCATCGGAGATGTCCTGGGAAGCGCGGTTTTCGGAAAGAGAATGAACTTCATGCTCCGCATGATCTTCGTTGTTCTGGGCGCGATCCTATACTATATCGTCATCGGTCTGGTTCTTGCCATGCAGTTCCCTTCGGACGACTTAAAGCTCTTTACAGCACTGGTTGTTGCCATTTTCATGGGTGTGCCTTATGTGAAGGATCGCATCCAGCATTCCTATAAGAAGGCCGGAAAGGGGGAGAAGTGATGCTTACGATAAAGAATGTGAGAAAAACTTTTAATCCCGGAACCGTAAATGAGAAGAAGGCCCTGAACGGAGTTTCTCTGGACCTTGAGACCGGAGATTTCGTGACAATGATCGGCGGAAACGGCGCAGGAAAGTCAACGCTCATGAATGCGATCGCAGGTGTCTGGCCAATCGACAGCGGACGAATCACGATCGATGGTGTCGATGTCACCGCTTTGCCGGATTATAAGAGAGCAGCCTTCCTTGGACGGGTCTTTCAGGATCCCATGACCGGAACCGCTGCGGATATGGAGATCGAGGAAAATCTTGCACTGGCCAGGAGACGTGGCAGTTTCCATGCTTTCTGGAAATGGGGCGTGACGAAAAAGGAACATGAGGAGTATCATGAGCTGTTAAAGCGGCTGGATCTTGGACTGGAAGATCGGATGACTGCCAAGGTCGGTCTCCTTTCCGGCGGCCAGCGCCAGGCCCTGACCCTTCTGATGGCGACGCTTCAGAAACCGAAAGTCCTTCTTTTGGATGAGCACACGGCTGCCCTGGATCCGAAGACGGCTGACAAGGTCTTGAAAGCTACCGACCGAGTTGTATCGGAAAACAATCTGACGACCCTTATGGTCACCCATAACATGCGGGACGCCATCGCTCACGGAAACCGCCTTGTCATGATGAATAACGGACAGATCATTCTGGATATCCGGGGCGAAGAGAAGAAGAAACTGACGATCGAGGATCTCCTCCATAAATTTGAAGAAGTATCGGGTGAGGAATTCACGTCAGATAAGGCGATTCTTTCCTGAGAAATATAGACCAATCGAGAGACAGAAGATTATGTTCGGAAAGATCCTTTCTTTTAGAACACTATCGATATAACACTATCGATGATGAAATAGATACCAGGTTTATTGAGTCTTGCTTCACCGAGACATGACCCTATTATTTTTCAAATGTCATAAAAACAGGAGTGCCTGATCAGGCCCTCCTGTTTTTTTCTGAAAGTGAACTTGCATAAGGCGGAGCTGGTTCTCTTCGTGTTATAATAGGATTCTAGACTAATCTGAAAAACAACCAGGGCTCGGCAGGTGTAACCCATTTTATAATAAAGATCTGATACCAGGAGAGGTCACATGGCAAAGAAAGCCGCATATGTAATATTCCAAGGAAAAGAGACAGGCATTTTTAACAGCTGGCAAGAAGTAAGCCCTCTGGTGACTGGCTTTCCCCATGCTATCTATAAGGGATATGAGACAAGGGAAGCGGCTGAAACTGCCTATGAAGCATTTCTAAGGACAGGGAACAAGCCCTATGGAAATCAACAAAAACCAGTAGGGAAGAAAGAACCGAGTCTGCCGGCAGAGGAGGATCCAATGGATTTTTACGAGATCCATACGGATGGAGGTGCATTGACCAATCCGGGTCCCGGCGGATATGCTTTTGTCATTCTGAATCGAAAGGGACAGATTCTGACGGAGGCCTTCGGGGCCATGCCGGGACAGACCAACAACCGGATGGAATTAATGGCAGCCTTTCGGGCCTTAGAACGGATCCCGGAGGGATCGACAGTGGATTTTCGGGCGGATTCGGTTTATGTCCGCCAGGGCATGGAGACCTGGTGGCAAAATTGG
>JAQXPG010000118.1 GCA_029100405.1 Lachnospiraceae bacterium
TGGTCCGCCGATTCCTGTCGAAGTGACACTTACCTTTTCTCCCAAAAGGGTTCCCGTATAGGTCGTAAACTCCCTGTTATCAGCGACAAAATGCGGATCATCAAAGTACTGTGCGATCTTCTCACATCTCTTCGGATCTCCCGGAAGAATGACATATCTTCCTACATCGCCCTTGCCGACACCAAGGTGATATTCCTTTCCAGATCCTTCTGTGTAATCTACCATAGCTTTATCCTTTCTGAATGATACGCATATTAGTAATACGCATATATGATCAAGCAAAAGCATTTCGAATTATTATTTGTTATATTTGTTATTTTATCCAATTTTAACAATAATATCAAATTAGTTTTATGTAATATGTCCAAAGCGCCAAGAGGAAATTTTATTTTTCTGATTGTTTCTATCATAAAAAAAAGAGGCTCTTTCGAGCCTCTTTTGCAGGTCATTCTTCAGGCCTCATCAATGGCCTTTCCGATATCATGCCGCATATATTTATTGGCGAAATTCACCCATTCCGTCGCCTGATAGGCATTGGCGCGGGCTTCCTTCAGATCTTTTCCGAGAGCCGTCACGCCAAGGACCCGACCGCCGTTGGTGACGATCTGTCCTTTCTCATCGAATTTGGTTCCCGCATGGAAGCAGAAATAATTCTGATTGTCAAAGCGGTCCAGACCGCTGATCGGAAAGCCCTTCTCATAGGAAACGGGATATCCCTTCGATGCCAGAACCACGCAGACGGCTGCATTGTCGGAAAATTCCAGATGGATCTTATCTAAGCTTCCATTCATGCAGGCCTCGAAAACATCAATGATATCCGTCTTCATCCGGGGCAGGACCACCTGGGTCTCCGGATCACCGAAACGGGTATTATATTCCACGACTTTCGGTCCTTCCTTCGTCAGCATGAGGCCGAAATACAGAACACCGCGGAATTCCCGGCCTTCCTTCTTCATGGCATCGACCGTAGGCTGGAAGATCTCTTTATCGCAGATCTTACGGATCTCTTCGGTAAAGAAAGGACTGGGGGAGAAGGTTCCCATACCGCCGGTATTGAGACCGGTATCGCCGTCTCCTGCTCTCTTATGATCCTGAGATGATGTCATCAGGGCATAATGACTGCCGTCCACAAAGGCTAATGCAGAAACTTCACGACCGGTCATGAACTCTTCGATGACGAGCTCGTTTCCGGCATTGCCGAACTTCTTATCCTCCATGATGGTCTTGACTCCGGCCTTGGCTTCTTCCAGAGTCTGACAGATCAAAACGCCTTTGCCCAGGGCAAGACCGTCAGCCTTCAGAACGATTGGCATGGGCTGCGTTTCCAAATAGGAAATGGCCTCTGCCGGATCGGTAAAGACTTCATAGCGGGCTGTCGGAATACCATATTTCTTCATCAGATCCTTGGAAAAAGCCTTACTGCCCTCGATGATGGCCGCATTTTTTCTGGTCCCGAAGATCTTCAGACCAGCGGCCTCAAAGGCATCCACAATGCCGGCGCACAAGGGATCGTCCTGGGAGCAGACCGTAAGATCGATCTCCTTCTCTTTGGCAAAGGCAATCAGCTTATCAAATTCCATAACACCGATCGGCACAAGCTCCGCCATATCTGCCATACCGGCATTGCCCGGTGCCACATAGATCTTATCTACACGCGGACTTCTGTGGATGGCATGGAGCATGGCATGCTCTCTTCCGCCGCCGCCAACAAGTAATACTTTCATGACTCAGACCTCCTTATTTTGCAATATGGACAATACGATCCTCTCCGACCGAAACACGACCGGCAGCAATGTAATTTATGGCCATGGGAAGGATCTTCCACTCGGCTTCCTCCATGACTCTTCTCTGCAGGACTTCCGGCGTATCTCCTTCCCGGATGGAGACCGCCTTCTGAAGAATGATCGGGCCGGTATCTGTTCCTTCATCTACAAAATGAACGGTGGCGCCCGTCACCTTGACACCACGGGCCAGGGCCTTCTCATGGACATGGAGGCCGAAATATCCCTTGCCGCAGAAAGAAGGGATCAGAGAAGGATGGATATTGATGATCTTATGCGGGAAGGCACGAACGACTTCCTCCGGGATTACCACCAGAAAACCAGCCAGGACAATCAGATCCGGCTGAATTTCCTGCAATCTCTGACAGAAGGCATGATTGAAGTCCGCCCGAGAGGGAAAGCTCTTCGGGGAAAGGACCTCTGTTTCTATACCTCCATGCTTTCTTGCTCTTTCCAAGGCATAAGCATTGGGATTATTGGAAAGAACATGAGTGACTTTTGCATTTTCTATCGTTCCCGAATCGATCGCATCCAGAATGGCCTGAAGATTCGTTCCTCCGCCGGAAACCAGAACCGTTACATTCAGCATAAGGTCACTCCCTTTTCTCCGTTTTCAATATGACCGATGACATAAGGCGTATCGCCGGTGGCAGTAATGGCAGCGATCGCCGCATCCTTATCCTCCGGACGAATGGCCAGAACCATGCCGATTCCCATATTATAAGTGTTATACATCATCTTTTCTTCCACCTGACCCTTTTCTGCCATGAGTTTGAAGATGGGCGGAATCGGATAGGAATTCTTCTCGATTATGGCTCTCTTTCCGTCCGGAAGCATTCTCGGTACATTCTCATAGAAACCGCCGCCTGTGATATGGCTGCAGCCTCTGACACGGATACCGGTTTCTTTCAAAGCCTTCAAGGCATAAACATAGATCCGGGTCGGACGAAGCAGGGTCTCACCCAAGGTCTCACCCAGCTCGTCATAATAGGTCTCTAAGGATTCTCTGGTCATAGGGAAGATCTTTCGAACCAGGGAGAAGCCATTGGAATGGACACCGGTCGATGCCATGCCGATCAAAAGGTCTCCGTCTTCGATCTCATGGCCGTCAATAATGTCTTTTCTGTCAACGACACCAACCGAAAATCCGGCAACATCATATTCCTCTTCCGGCATCAGACCCGGATGTTCTGCCGTCTCACCGCCGATCAGGGCGCAGTCGGACTGTCTGCATCCCTCTGCAACGCCCTTTACGATGCTTGCGATCTTCTCCGGAACATTCTTGCCGCAGGCGATATAGTCCAGGAAGAAAAGAGGTTCGCCGCCTGCACATGCGACATCATTGACACACATAGCAACGGCATCGATGCCGATGGTATCATGCCGGTCCAAAAGAAAAGCCAGCTTGATCTTGGTTCCGACACCGTCTGTACCGGACAGAAGGACCGGGTCTTCCATTTCCTTGATCTTCGCCAGGGAAAAGGCACCGGAAAATCCGCCCAGACCGCCCAGAACCTCGGGGCGCATGGTTCCCTTGACATATTGTTTCATAAGCTCCACGGAACGGTAGCCTGCCTCGATATCCACACCGGAACTCTTGTAATCCATTTTTCTCCTCCTGCTGTTCTTGCTTGTTTTCTTGATTGAATGCTTGAATAATCGTTTCGTTTCTGCAAATCAAAAGTACTTTACTGGTCCAGATAAGCTTTCCAGCCGATCTCGTGAAGTTTCTGATTTTTGGCCTTCACTTCTTCCTTCAGTTTCTCACCGTATTCTTTCACTTCCTGACGGATCTTCTCATCCCCGACCGCAAGGATTTTCGCTGCAAGAATGGCTGCATTCTTGGCTCCGTTAATGGCAACGGTTGCAACCGGAATGCCGCTCGGCATCTGAACGATAGAAAAAAGGGAGTCTTCGCCGCCCAGATCCGAAGTCTTCATGGGAATACCGATTACAGGCACCGGAACGAGAGCAGCGCACATGCCCGGAAGGGCGGCAGCCTTGCCGGCGCCGGCGATGATGACCTGATAGCCCTTCTCTTCTGCTTCCTTTCCCCAGGCAAAGAGTTCTGCCGGTTCTCTGTGGGCTGAGATCACATCTACATCATAAGTGATGCCGAATTCATCCAAAAGCTTCATGGCCTGGCTCATAACCGAAAGATCCGAGTCCGAACCCATAATGATGCCAACTTGTTTCTTTTCAGACATAGTACGCTCTCCTTCTTTTTGATGCTTCTATCTATCACAAATATATCCAGGGGATATATTTATTCCCGGCTTTTACGCCATCTCATCCAGGGGATCATTCAATTCTTCTGTCCCAGGCACGACAAAACGGCCGTCTCTTATGATATCGGTTTCAGTTCCGTTCTTTTTCCAAACCGTAATGGCTCCTAACTCATCATAGGGAATGGTGATATCCGTATGGCAGTTGAAATAAGCCTTGGAGGGATCCGTCTCTCGGAAAGCACGGACAATAGAATTATCCCTGGCCACGACTTCCTTCCCGTCCGGATTGTGCATAGGCACATCTTCGGCATGGGAATAACAGGTATCGCCTACGGCGAAATGCGGACCGGTCTTTTCTGCGATCAGGATCGGAAGCGCTTCCTCAATATGAAATTTTCTTCCCATCCGATATGCCGTCGTATTGGTGCCGATGGCAAATTCACCTAAGGGCAGGGTCTTGTGATGAAATAGAATATGATCATCGATCAGATTCTTATTCTCTTCCTCAGAATCGAAATTGTCGCAGGATGCTTCGACCACCATACCATTTTCAAATTTCAATGTCAGATTCTGAAAGGAATAGCCCTCCAGATAGACATGGCCTACATTTAAAATGCCATTGGTGCCCTCTAATTGAGGAGAGGTGAAGACCTCGCCGACCGGGATATTGACATCCGCTGCGCAGTTTTCGAAGATCGTTTCCTTCGACGGATCAGTCAGGGGATGCAGAGAAACGGTGATGTCGGTCCGGTTTCCATTTCGACCGCTGACATGAACCGCATATCCCTGGTCTAACAGATCGATCATATGCTGCTGCATGGTCCGGTAATGATCGGAGTCCAGGGTATTCACTAAAACCGTCTCCCGGAAGATGTCCCGGAACTTTTCTCCGATTGAAGGCAGCGGATAGGAAATAATGGTAAAGCTTCTCTCATCGCCCGGGATATATTCATTTACGATCTGACCCTGTTCGGACATATCATAAACCGACAGCTCTTCGTAAGCCTTCCTCTGTGCCTTGGTAAAGGGATCAGCCGCCTTTTTATTGATCGGTGTGAATTTCTCTTCGCCGAAAGTCTCGACGACTGCCGGGCCGCCATACTCATGGGCCAGCTTCCGGTTCTTTTCATAGACCGTTTTCACGACCTCGAGTTTCCGGCCGACATAGGCCTTGTCGTAATAATATCCTTTATCGTCCTTATGGTCATAATAGGCCTGCATATTCATGGAATTCGTATAGAGATTTCGACGGCTGCCCCGGCGCTGACAGGAAAGAAGACCATCTCTCTGAAGGGTGACGGACAGGCCGGCATCTTCAAAAAGGAGAACAGCCTCCCGCATGACCCGCTCTAAGCCGATCGGGAACTCGATGGAGACGCTTTTCTTAATGGAAATGTCTCTGCCCGTGATGGCAAATCCGTCGATGTAGCCCTTGACATAAGTCTCTGCCATGGAATGGATCTCTTCCTCGGACAGATCCTTTAAGTATTCCCAGAGTCGGATCTCATTCCAGCCGACCTTGGACCCGTAGAAATAGAGATAACGGGGTTCTGACAGATCCGCCTTCATCAGGATATCCGTAAAAAAGGTCCGATTCGGATCCACCAGACCCTCGATCCCGTCTGCGATAAATTCTTCGGAATAATCCTGATAGAAAGAATGCAAAGAATCCCTGATCGCCTTGAAAAGATCCATATCCGTGTACTTCTCGCCGGCAGTCACTGCCCGCTCCTGATCCTCAAATAAGGTATAGATCTCATCGAATAATTCGAAGTAATAGGTGATCCATTCTTTTCTCCCCTCATAACTCCAGGGAATGATCGCCGTAAAATCCATATAAAAGGCAGAAAGGATACCGCCTAGCTTTTTTCCCAGTCTCTTTGCACTGTATTCCGGATTCAGGAAGTTCTTCTCATAGGAATCCGGTTCGAAGCGGTCATAGAACATCTTCTGCTCGTCGACAAAGTCCGGCAGATCCGCCTTTTTCGTCTCCTTCTTTTCCGTCCGTTTCAAAACCGGGAGGATACCGATGGCCAGATTGGAAAGCTCAAAGAAATAATCCAGAGCGCCTTCCGAAAAATGCTCCCCATCCTCAATATCACAGGCCGTACGGATCTCACGGATCCGGTCGGTCACCAATTTGAAACGTTCTTCCATATCTTCTGTCATAAATTAAATCTTTTCCTTCCCTATCACTGTCGTAAAGTCGTCCTACATCTTTTCCTCTTATCCCCGGACGATACCCAAAATATAGACCGAAAGCCAGAGTCCCAGGGAAATCAGCGGCATAAGGAAGCCCAGAAGACGGGAACTCTTATTATAATTATCCTTCCGGTACTCGATCAGTCCGCGGATCAAACATACAATGGATAAGAGAATCGACAGAAGGCCTGCTGCAATCTCCGGCCGCCCGTTTCCGATTCCATCCAAAGCCCGAAGAAGGATCCATAGAAAAAGAATGCAGAAAAAGATGCCAAATGACATGGTCAAAAGACTCACCCGGTTCACCGGTTTCTTCTCACTTCTTCTCCGCCTTCTTCTGTTACTCATACATCTGTCCTTCTTCCGCTTACATTCTA
>JAQXPG010000119.1 GCA_029100405.1 Lachnospiraceae bacterium
TTCCCATTGTCCATGACCACAATCCGGTCTGCATCGACCAGCTCTGACATGTAGTGGGTGATGTGCAGCACGGTCATGCCGTGATTGCGGTTGAGGTCCAAAATGGTTTTCATGACTTCCCCGCGGCCGTTGGGGTCGAGCATGGCCGTCGGTTCGTCAAAAATGATGCAGTCCGGCTTCATGGCCAGAATCCCTGCGATGGCGATGCGCTGCTTCTGACCCCCGGAGAGCTGATGGGGCCGGGCCTTTCGGTAGTCCGACATGCCCACCATGTCGAGGACCTCCGTGACTTTCTCCTTAATTTTGTCCGACGGCACGCCGAGGTTTTCCATGCCGAAGGCCACGTCAGTCTCGACCACCGAAGACACCAGCTGGTTGTCCGGATTCTGGAAAACCATGCCCGCAGTCTTTCGAATGGGAAGGATATTCTCCTCCTTGGCCGCATCCTTGCCGTCGACATAGAGACTTCCTCCGGTCGGTGCCAGGAGGGCATTTAAGTGCTTGGCCAGAGTCGACTTTCCAGAGCCGTTATGGCCCAGGATGGAAATAAACTGACCGGGCCAGACATCCAGATCAACATGGTCAACCGCCGTCAGAATCCGCTCTACATTTCCCTCTTCATCCCGCTGGACATACTCGTGGGACAGGTCGATGGCCTCGATGATGTTGTCGTGCTGCTTTTTTTCTTTGACGTCTTTCACGCTGCTTTTCTCCACGGGGCTCGAATTTTGATTTCTACCCGGTATCTGCTTTCCGATTACTTCAGCTGACTTCTCACTTCAACCCGCCAACCTTACAATCGGTTTTATTCTGCTGCTTTCTTGGCCTTTCCGGCTCTCAATTCACTTACGAATTCTTCGATCCGGTCCACGGCCTTCTCCAGATCCTCCAGAGAATAGGCATAGGAGATCCGGATAAAGCCCTCGCCGCAGTCTCCGAAAGCGGTGCCGGGTACGACTGCAACCTTCTTCGACTTCAGGAGCTCTGTTGCAAATTCGTCGCTGGACATCCCGAATTCCTTGATGGAAGGGAAGATATAGAAGGCGCCGAAGGGCTCGAAGCACTGGATGTGCATGTTCTTGAAGCGGTCCATGAGGTAGCGGCGTCTGTGGTCGTATTCCTCCCGCATCTTGTCGACCTCGTCCTGGCAGTTCCGAAGGGCCTCAACTGCTGCATACTGGCTGTTGGTCGGAGCGCACATAATGGCGAACTGGTGTATCTTTAACATCTGAGCCAGAAGCTCATGAGGCGCACAGGCATAGCCCAGCCGCCAGCCGGTCATGGCAAAGGCCTTGGAAAAGCCGTTGATATAGACCGTCCGCTCCTTCATGCCCGGAAGCGATGCGATGGACATGTGCTTCTCGAGATAAGTCAGTTCCGAATAGATCTCGTCGGTCAGGACAAAGAGATCATGCTTCTTTACGACCTCTGCGACCGCCTCGAGATCGGCCTTCTCCATGACCGCGCCCGTCGGGTTGTTTGGATAAGGAAGGATCAGGACCTTGGTCCTTTCCGTGATCGCATCCTCCAGCTCCTCTGCCGTCAGCCGGAATTCATTCTCCTCTTTCAGAGGAATGTAGACCGGTTTTCCACCGGCAAGGATCGTGCAGGGTCCGTAACTCACATAAGATGGCTGAGGGATCAACACCTCATCCCCCGGATCCAGCATGGCACGGAGAGCCACATCAATGGCCTCCGATCCGCCGACGGTTACCATGATTTCAGAGCTCGGACTGTAATAGAGCTGATAGCGGCGCTCCAGATATTTGGAGATCTCCTCCCGAAGCTGCTTCAAACCGGTATTCGACGTATAGAAAGTCCGCCCCTGTTCCAGGGAATAGATCGCCTCATCACGGATCCTCCAGGGCGTGTCGAAGTCCGGTTCGCCTACGCCAAGAGAAATCGCATCATCCATTTCATTTACGATATCGAAGAATTTCCGGATCCCGGAGGGAGCAATCCCCGTGATCGTCTGATTCACCATACTTCTCATAACAAAAGTTCCTGCCCTTTCCTCTGCATCACAAAGACATCTTCATCCGTTCTTCCTTTGGAACATCCACCATGATGGTACCCTGTTCCTTGTAATTTTTCAGAATGAAATTCGTCTTGGTAGAGAAGACAGAATCCAGAACAGACAATTTCTGGGAAACAAAGTCCGCAATCTCCCGTAAGGACTTGCCCTCCAGAATGACCATGAAATCAAAGCCGCCGGAGATCAGATAGACATCGCTGACTTCAGGGAAGTTATAGATCCTCTGGGCGATTTTATCAAAACCGCTGCCTCTCTGAGGAGTCACACGGACCTCGATCATGGCCTTAGCCTTCTCGACGCCGGCCTTCTCCCAGTTGATCAATGTATGATAACCGCAAATGATGTGCTTATTTTCCATATCTTCCAGGCAGTTCAATACCGCCGCCTCATCTTCCCCAAGAATGACCGCGAGCTCATGAAGATCGATCCTGCTGTTTTTTTCAATGTAATTTAAGATCTTTTCCTGCATTTCCATTTCTCCTCTTCCTTTCCTTCGGATATTTCCTTACTTCTGACCCTCTCCAGGAATCGTTTCTCCCTTCCATGATCAAAAAGAAGGATTCTTCCCTTGTCAGATGTCAATGCTCCGACCGTGGCCGCTCGGAAGCCCAGTCGCTTGAAATACTCTGTGACAGAGCGACCGTTTTCTGAAAGTATAACCCAGGAGCCGGCAGAGTCAAGCCGATATGGATCAATATTCAGAAATTCTGCGATTTCCACCGTTTCCTGATGGATCGGGATCTCTCCTATATCCGCAGAAAGTCCGGATCCCACGGCCTCCCCGGCCTTCCAGAGATCCGCTTCGATTCCTCCCGGTCCTCCCTCGCAAATATAGACCAGTCCGAAATCTTCCTCCGACATCGCCTTCACAGATAAAGCCAGTCGCTTCGGATCCTCCTTCGACAGGATCTGATCTGCCCCTTCCAGAAAAGAAGCAGGAAAATTTTTCTCCAGAAGCTCTCGATTTGCATGAAGGATGTGGAAGGTTCCGGCCAATCCAACCGAACCTGCAATCGTAATGTCTGCTTTTTGCACGAAAGGCTCCCTTCCTCTTTTGTTCATGCTTATTGAGATGCGCCACTCACTGCATTCCTGGCATCTTCATAAGCCTTCTTTGCTTTCTCATCGTCCGGATTATCTTCTGCCACTTCCTTCAGAGCTTTCAATTGTTCCGTCTGATACAGGGTGTCCGGCCGGACACTTACCCCGGTATACTGCTGGATCGCCGCCATGATCCTGGTATCATCCTGGCTCTTTACGGCATCCTGCAAAGCCGCCGTGACCGCCGGATCCCCGGACTGGACGCCAACCGAGTATTCTGCATCCACTTCCCGGTAATTGGACTTATTCTGCACCTTGGTCGATTCCACATTATTGTCGATCGTGACAGTCTTTATCAACTGGTAGACATATCCG
Organism: Lachnospiraceae bacterium; assembly: GCA_029100405.1. Taxonomy (GTDB): domain Bacteria; phylum Bacillota; class Clostridia; order Lachnospirales; family Lachnospiraceae; genus Lachnocurva. The sequence continues at coordinate 3,452 of JAQXPG010000119.1, forward strand.
GTACTGCCGCTTTTGGTCTTCTGAAGGGTCCCTGCAGGGAGCGATGGATCCGCCTTATATTTGTTCTTGATCGGTGTCTCGGAAACCAGATGATTGTCAAAAGAAACCTTCCGATTGGCCGGCCGGGTCTCCTTACCGTAAATATTGACTGTAAGTGCCGAATCCGTTGCCACTTCTTCAATATAGACCGGAGCGCTGGTACTGTTCTTAAATTCCAGATCCTTCAGAGCATAGGTCCCATCCGAAGAGCCTGCAGTCGCTGCGTCAAAAGACAAAGGGACATAATGCACCGGCATGGAATGTGCGGCACGGTTTTCAATGGCAAGTTCCGCCAGAAGAGCCGCATTGTAAGTGGTCGAGGAAACCTGGCAGACGCCACCGCCCTCCTCGTTCACGACCTCACCATCTGAATAGGCGGCCGCCGTTGCATAGCCATTGGCTGCGGAAAGAGGAGAAACCGTCTGAAAAAAGGAAATGCTGTCGCCCGGATAGAGGATCTTCCCATTCATCAGAGCAGCCGCTCTCTGTATATTGATCCTCCGCCCATTGGTTGAGTTCTGATATTCCGTGGTATAGCTTCCAAGGAGATCATGAACCTGGGACAGTTCTGCTTTGCTTCCGCGGGGTTTCGCCTCTTCAGTAGTAAGTTTGATCGTCACAGGACTCGTAGATCCTGTGGTCCATTTTTGATCAAAAAAAGCCTCCAGAACCTCAAGCGATGGATCAATATTCAAACTGCTTCCGGAAGTTCCGGGGACAAAGGTGAAGACACCATTGGAAAGAGACAAGCCGTTATCTACGGCCGGATGGGATAAATCGGCAGATCTTGCAGTCAAAAGCGCCCTGGCCGTATCGCTCTTCAATCCGTAGGAAAGCTTAAAATCCTTCCCTTTCCCCGATTGCAGAGCCTTCTGATTCAGGAAGCGTTCTGCCGGATTTCCCTTCTTGCCATAATGCATGGCTTTTGAAATCAGATCGCTGTTCACCGTTTCCAGGCCAAGATCCGAAGCCTTAACGGTGATCGTCTTGTCCAAAGCCTGCAAAGTAACATCTCTCGTTCCCTCTGCTTTCAATAGATCAGAAATGACTGCCTCTGCCTCATGGGCCGTCATACCGGAGACATCTTTTCCTTCTATGGAGATTCCCTTGGGAATGGTGGAAACAGTGTTTTTTTCCGAATTATCTGCCATAACCGTCCGAGGGCCGAGAGCCTTGCCGGCTGAAAAAAGGCAAAAAAGCCCTATTCCTGTAAAAAGCAATCCGGTCAGAAAGCCAAAATGCAAGCCGGTCGACCATCTAAATGGAGTTACTTTCAGGCTCTTTTTCTTCATATTTTCCCTCAGATCATAAATGAAACGATCATGGTAACAACCATTGTAACAATTAAGACCATGGAAACCATGGCAAATACTTTTCTCATTTTATTTGGATTTTTCAACTTTTTTCTTTCTATCGAATCGAATCATTACAGTTATGTACTATTCTACCATAAGCATGCAAGATACCGCTCTAGCGATCTGTCCGGTCTTTGGAATTGCAATATTCCCTCAGGGGGCAGGTCTTACACTTGGGATTCCTGGCTGTACAGGTTTCCCGCCCGAAGGTAATGAGCCAGAGATTCCAGGAGATCCAATACTCCTTGGGCAGAACTTTCATCAGATCATATTCCACCTGTGTGGGATCCGTCTTCTTCGTCAGGCCCAGTCTCCTGGAGATCCGACCTACATGCGTATCCACAACGATCGATGGCTGATGAAATATATGGCCACGCACTACATTTGCTGTCTTTCTGCCAACACCGGGAAGCGAAGTCAGATCCTCCAGAGAAGAAGGTACTTCCCCGCCGAAGTCTGAGACCAGCTTTTTCGCACAGGCGATCAGATTTTTGGCCTTATTATGATAGAAACCACAGGAATGGATCGCCTTCTCCATGTCCGGCTGCTTTGCCTCTGCAAAAGCATAGACATCCGGATATTTCCGGAAGAGATCCGGTGTCACCTGATTGACGCGGGCATCCGTACACTGGGCGGAAAGCACCGTCGC
>JAQXPG010000120.1 GCA_029100405.1 Lachnospiraceae bacterium
GCCTGAGCTGACAATTCTTCCGCTGCAGCTGCGCTTTCTTCTGCCGTTGCAGAGTTGGTCTGTACAACAGCGGAAATCTGATCCAAGCCCTTGGTGATTTGACCGACGCCGGTGCTCTGCTCCTTCGAAGCAGTTGTGATCTCATTGATCAATTCAATGACCTTATTGGTATCGGTAGAAACAGACTGCAGAGATTCTGCTGTTTCTCTGGTGATCTCATCGCCGTTTGAAACGGATCTTACCGTATCCTGAATCAAAGCAGCGGTGGACTGTGCCGCCTGGGCGGACTTATTGGCAAGATTTCCAACTTCATCTGCAACTACGGCAAATCCCTTGCCGGCTGCTCCTGCACGGGCAGCTTCGATCGAAGCATTCAAAGCAAGAATGTTGGTCTGGAATGCGATATCATCAATGGTCTTAATGATCTTATTGATCTCCTCTGCCTTGGCTGTGATATCACTCATGGCAGCTGACATCTCTTCCATCTTTTCATTCGACAAAGCAACCGCTTTCCCGGCTTCCAGAGAGAGACTGGATGCCTCCTCGGCTCTCTTTGCCGTCTCGTTGATCTTGACAGAGATGTGGCTCATGGTGGTAGAAAGTTCTTCTACGGAAGAAGCCTGCTCCGTAGACCCCTGAGCCAGAGCCTGGGCTCCGGATGCAACCTGTCCTGCTCCTCCGGCCACCTGATCTGCCGAGTTCTGGATCTCATTCATCGTAGCATTCAATCCCAGCGTGATCATTCGTATCGACTCCAGCATCGGTCTATATTCACCAATGTAGATCTGCTCTTCTTCACTGCTGATTTCTTCTTCTGTTACGAGATCGCCGTCTGCAATACGATCCAGCTTGTTCTGCAGGTCCTCAATAATCTTCCGCAGTCGGTCAACCATGTTCTGCATGGAATCTCTGAGTCTTCCAATCTCATCATCCTTTTTGTAGGTCATAGAGATGTCAAAGGAACCCTTGGCCATGGTTTCCGCAACTCCTGCGACCTCAGACAGAGGCTGTAAGGTACGCTTCAAAAGTCTGCTGATCAAGAAGAAGATCAGAAGGATGGCAACCAGTGCCAGAGCTGACATAAATACGCCAACCGTTTTCTCACTCTTTACATATTCGTCATAATTAATAGATGTCTGAACCCACCAGATCTCATCTCCGACCTTTACCGGGTTAAATGCTCTGACTTTATGATAACCGGCACTATTGGTCTGTGTAATGAATTCCTTGCCAATCTTCAGTTCCGAATTGATGGATTCTGCGGTTGTTTTATCGAAAAAGGAATCGAATCTCTTTCCAATGGAATCTGCAAAACTGGAATATACCTCAACACCATTATTATTAATGACATCCAGAAGCATAGAGGAATAGGAACTTCCCTTACTGTCAATTTTAAAGGCATCTGCATTCAGATCGACAAGCACAAGGCCAATGACCTGGTCTCCCTTGCCAACACTTCCATCCGGAGACATTTTCACGGGGATAGCTCCGGTTACCGTCTTCTGCTTGGAATACGGACTTTTGTAGGGGTTTGAGAAAGTGATTTTGCCGCTCTTCAGCGCTTTGTTTGCAAAATCACTTTTTTTGACGACATCCCCTGTAATCTCGCTGGCTTTCCCTGACTGGACTTGCGCTTTGGAAACAATCATGCCGTAATCCTTCAGCCCCTGAGAAGGGAAATCCGATGTGAGGTAGATGCCTGCGCTGCTGTAAGCTTGCTTCTCTTGCCTGAAATAGGAAAAGAGACTGGCGGAGAGGACAGACTCAGCCCTCTCTTCTGCCATATTGAGCATCCTTCCTTCCATTACTTCACTCGGAATGGTCCGATTGCTGTCATCTGCTGTCACAGCCTGACGGGCCACCTGATCCAGGCCAGCCTCCAGCGGTGTGGCAATGGAAATTGCAGAGGCTGTGACATTGGTGATCTCCAGAGCATTTTTCCTGGAAATATCGACCAGGCCCTGCCTCGTCTCTTTCCGGATCGTATTTCCGGCCATGCCGACAGCGGTAGCAATCAAAAGCACAATCACGATCAAAAAAGTGAGGGAGATCCTCATACTGATCGTATAGCGAAGACTGTTTTTCAACTTTTTCCTTGTTTTCTTTCGTCCTGCAGGCAACTGATTTACGTCTGCTTTGGACTTTTCTGACTTAAATTTCATGAATAGATCCTCCATATATGATATGCAAATATAGACCGCTTTTAAGAATTTCCGCCGTTCTGATCCCTATCATCGGAATCCATAGGATTCTCCATGCCTTCCTCAGCGCTTTCCTGGTTTTCAGCCTTCTTCCTCTTCCATCGTCGGATCAGGAAAATAACAGCAAAACCGTTCACAAGAATCAAAACAACCAAAATGAGCAGAAGCATCCGTATCAGTGAGGAAAAATCCTGCGGTAATTTGGAAGTAATGCCGGTATTGGACTTCTTCCCATTCTGTGCAGAAGTTGCTTTCCCCTTCGAACTCTTATTCTCTGTACTCTTCGAAGCAGATTTCTTGGCATCATTCGAAGAAGATGTTTTTCCGTCACTGGAAGACTCATTTTCCTTACTACTCTTTGTCTCAGCGGACGAATCTTTTTCTGAGTTGGAAGATTTCTTCTCGTCCGTCTTAGATGTCTTCTTATCAGATGTCTTCTGATCAGATGTCTTCTTATTAGAAGTCTTCTCAGACGTCTTCTTATCCGATGTCTTCTTATTGGAAGTTTTCTTACCAGACGATTTCGATGCGGAATCTTTGGAATCCGAATTCGTAGATTTAGATGATTTGGCAGTTTTTGAACTATCCTTGTCCGATGAATCTGCATCGGACTTTTGATCGGATGAACTGTCGGAATTGCCGGAGGAATCCGATGAATTCTCATCAGAATTTCCGTCCGAAATTTTCCCTTCGGAATAAAAGGGCGTCTCGCCCTCGATCACATTCCCATCTTCATCCACAGTCTGAAAGTATTGATTGATCAGATTCTTTCGATCCTGGTCCGGATCTTCAGCGTGAACCGGAAGATCAAAAGCCAGAATCAAATTGAGAGACAAAAGGATCAGCCCAATTTTATTTGGGAGATTTCTTTTCATAGAGTTGCCTCTTGGTCACTTGATTTGGTCTTTGAATCATAATAATCCTGAAACATCTGATTTGTCTTCTCCAAAGTCTTCTGACAGATCTCAGGCAGTTCCTTGCCCCAGGCTTCTTCTGCTTCTTTGAAGCCACGAGCAATGCCTTCCTGCATGGTCTTCATTTTATCTACATCATCTCCGGCTAAAGCACCAGCAAAGTCAAACAGTCTCTGGGCTGTATTTTGAATTCCGAAATAGCCGTCCTCCGAAATACTTGCCTCTGCCTCTGCCTTGGTAGCTGCATCCACGGTATAATTTCCGCTGGCCAGAAAATGCCAGATACCGTTATTATCCACACTAGGCTGAGCATTGGCATTCTCATAAGCACTTGCCTGATAGCCGAGAGATTTCCGCACCATCTGAATGAACTGCTGCTGGGCAGCTTTCTGCTCTTCTTCCAAGCGGCTGACCAAATCTGCCCTTTCCGAGGCGGTCATCTTCATGACATCTCTTGCGCTCGTATTATTGACATCTGCAGCAATGGTCTGGTTTTTCCTGTTGGAATTCGATTCGAAAGCTCTTATATCAGATGTTTTTTCATTCTTTGCTTCTCCGATGGGATTTCCCTTCGTACTGTTTTTGGTATGAACCTGATTTAAGTTCGAAAGGTCTCCCTCCTTATCGGAATCGGAGCGAATATAGACATCCTTAGGATCCGAAGGAGTCGTCCCTTTTTGGCCTTCTTTCAGCTGAAGGGCGAATCGTCCATTGCTCTTCTTGGCCTCATCGTTTTCCTTCTTCTGAACCTTATTTAAATTGTATTCCGCATTTAAGTATCCGGCGATTCCTAATGACATACTTCCTGTCCTTCTTTCATTTCAAAGACGTCCTCATGAGTGAAACAAAGCTGTCAAAAGAGCCATTCCTGGCTCATCGCTTGTGAATATCAGTGCAGATATTCTGCATCTATTCACCTGCAAAATGAATTTATCTGTTATAATTATCGGCAGAAGCTGTCCATACATAAGCATTTAACAAGAAAAGATCATTTATAATCTTTTGACCACAGCCGATATTGAATGTGTGAATATCAACGAAAGGATTGAAAATGAACCATCTTTACGGAAATGATGTCAGCCTGACAGAGAAAACCTTGGATCTCCTTTGGGAGCGTCAGAATGTCACCGCCAACAATATTGCAAATGTGGATACTCCGGGATTTAAAGCCAGAAGGGTCACTTTTGAAAATGCCCTGGCCGAGTCCATCGGCAGCAGCAGTATGCGGGCAAATGCAAACCACGTCGATCGTGCGATTCAGACTTCCGGGGCACGGATTCTGGAAGATCCGTCCGAGTCATCCCGTCTGGATGGAAATAATGTCGATATGGATCAGGAACAGGTTCAACTGGTGAAGACCAGCTATGAATATGAAATGATGGTCAATTCCGCCAACAACAGTTTAAAACGCCTGGACTCAGCTGCGAAGTCGTTCTAAGGAGGATAATGTATGGACAGCACAATGGAAGGTATGCTTGAAACATACCTTTTTGAGACCAACGATCTCCTCGATAAACTCGATGAGATGTTGATGAAGGATGAACAGGAGGGAGATTTCTCAACGGATGACGTAAATGAAATCTTCCGTATCATGCACACGATCAAAGGATCCTCGGCAATGATGGAATTTACATCCATCTCTGTTATTGCCCATAAAATCGAGGATCTCTTCTTTGTCATCCGGGATAAGGGAATCGACTTTCTGAAGCCCCAGGACAAAAAAGATCTTTTCGATCTCATGTTCCGGTCAGAGGATTATCTGAGAGGAGAAGTGGAAAAGGTCGAACAAGGCGAAGAATTGAATCAGGATACCAGTGATTTTGAAAAAACCATTGCCGATTTCCTGGTCCGCATTCAAAAAGATGAAGAAGAAAGCGAAGAAGCGGAGAAATCCCCTGCGACGGCTCCTGCAGACGAAGCAAATGACAAGGCCAAAGAAACTGCCCTTGCATCTTCTGCCGAGGCAGGTCAGGGACTCCCGGATGATCCCACAGCCGTAAAGTTCATCCATATTGACCTCGAAGAAGGTATCGGTATGGAAAACCTGCGTGCCTTCATGATCGTGACTGCTCTCCGGGATTGTGATTTCAACTTCCGGGAATATCCAAAGGATCTTGCTACGAACGCAGGAACTTCACAGGCCATTGCCGATAACGGTTTCTATCTGGCTTTTGACGACAGTGATCAATGTAAGAGCGCCCTTGAAGTATTAAAGAGCCAGGCTCATATCCGTTCTTTCGAAGTGATCGAAAAGGAAAAGTCCGAGAAAGAAGAGCCGGCCGCTTCCAACGCTTCAAACCCTTCAAATCAGAAATCTGCAGCTGCCCCTACGGTAAGCCCTGCCAAAGCATCAAATAAAGCCAATAAGCCTGCACATAAGCCGGCACAAACTCAGCAAAATCATGCCCCGATCAAGCAGAGCCTGATCAGTGTCAATCTGCAGAAACTGGATGCATTACAGAATCTGGTCGGAGAGATCGTAATTACCGAATCCATGGTAACCTCCTCTCCTGTATTAAAAATGCTGCCCCAGGAAGCCTTCGACAGCTTCACAAAGTCAGCAAGACAGCTTCGGAAACTCACCAACGATCTCCAGGATATCTCCATGTCCCTCCGTATGGTCTCTGTCTCCGGTGTCTTCCAGAAGATGAATCGAATCGTCCGCGATATGACAAAGAAATTGAATAAGGACGTCCGCCTGACTCTGGTCGGTGAAGATACCGAAGTCGACAAGTCCATCGTAGACTCCATTCAGGATCCGATCATGCATATCGTCCGGAATTCCATGGACCATGGAATTGAAGATACCAGGGAAGAGCGTATCGCTGCAGGCAAGGATCCCCAGGGCGAGATCGTGCTTTCGGCAGAACATACCAGTAACGAAGTCATCATCTCCTGCTCCGATGATGGCTATGGCATGGATCCTCAGAAAATGCTTGATAAAGCAGAGGAAAAAGGGCTTCTGACCAAGCCAAGAAGCGAGTATTCGGATTCTGAGGCCCTGCATCTCATTCTTCTGCCCGGCTTTTCCACCAACAAGGAAGTCACCGAGTATTCCGGCCGTGGCGTCGGCATGGACGTGGTAAAGCGAAATGTCGAGTCCGTCGGCGGTACCGTGAAGATCCACAGTGAAAAGGGCAAGGGAACCACGATCACTCTTAAGATTCCCCTGACTATGGCCATTGTGGACGGCATGAAGATCACTGTCGGCGACAGCATCTTTACCATTCCGATCGCCGATATCCAGCAGTCCTTCAAGGTTACCAAGGACGACATCATTCTGGACGAAAACGGCAATGAAATGATTGAGCGCATGGGCGAGTTCTATCCTGTCATCCGCCTGGACCGTTTCTATGGTATTCCTTCCCTTTATGGAGACAATATCGAGGAAGGAATCATGGTCTGGGTAGAAAGCGGAGACCGGTCCTGCGTCCTCTATGTCGACGATCTGATCGGCGAACAGCAGGTTGTAGTAAAGCCTCTCCCGGTTTACTTCAACAGCTTCCGTCTCAAGGACAAGGGAATCAGCGGATGCTCGATCCTCGGCGACGGCAACATCTGTATCATTCTGGATATCGCCAACATCTATGCGGCATCCATTGAGAATGCCTGAAGGAGGTAGGCAATGGTAGAAAATGTAAACCAGCACGCACTCTCGGAAATTGACGACGAGGAAAGCGTTGAAGAAGAAAATCTGGATCTGAAGCGCTGTCTTTCCTTTGTATCCGGTGATATTCTCTTCTTCTTAAGTACGGAATATGTCACAGAGATCATCAATGATCACAATATTACTTCTCTTCCCGGTGTTCCACCTTATGTCCGCGGGGTCTTAAACCTCCGCGGCTCCATTCTCCCGGTCGTAGATATCGGTGTCATCATGGGGCATGAGGAAACTGCTTATTCGCAGAAAACCTGTATTATTGTCTTAAATATCGATGGTATGCCGGTCGGCATTATCGTGGACAGCGTTCGTTCCGTATTGGACATCGATATCAAGGAAGTTCAGGCCCTTCCTTTAAAGAATCGTCATAAGCTTGCCAATGGCATGTTAAAACTCGCCAATGGCGAAATCGCCATGTCATTCGACTGCGAATCCCTTCTCAAGGAGTGAAAAAGCCTATGACTGCTCTGACGGAACAGGATTTTCTAAGATTAAGCGAATACATCCGCACCCATTACGGAATCAATTTATCAAAAAAGCAGCAGTTAATCGAAAGCCGTCTTCATTCCTTTCTGGAAGAAGATGGCTATCGTGATTTTCATGCTTTTGTCGATGATATCATCAGCGGAAGAAGAGCCGACCTGATCTCTCCCATGCTGGACCACCTGACCACCAATTACACCTATTTTCTTCGGGAAGAGACACATTTTCAATTTTTCACGGAAAAAGTGATCCCCTGGATGAAGCAGATCCATCGCTTGGACAAGAGTCTGTCGATCTGGTCTGCCGGATGTTCTTCCGGTGAAGAAGCCTTTACCATTTCCATGTATTTAAAGGATCTCTTTGATCCCTCTTGGGACACACGTATCCTGGCGACAGATATTTCAACCGATATCCTTGACAAGGCAAAGAATCCGGTCTATGTTGAAAATCAGCTGGATAAGATACCAAAATCCTGGAAAAATAAATACTTTGTCAAAAAGCCAAACGGGACTTATACGATCTGTGAAGAGATTCAAAAAAATGTGATTTTTCGGCCCTTTAACCTGATGAATGATATCCACTTCAAGCGAAAGTTTGACCTGATCTTCTGCAGGAATGTCATGATCTACTTCGATCAAAAGACCCGGGAAGATCTGGTAGATCGTTTTTATGATGCAACCGTTCCCGGCGGATACCTCTTCATCGGTCATTCAGAGGGTCTGCAGAAGGAGCACACCCGCTATCAGTATATTCAGCCCGCCATTTATCAGCGTAGAAACGAATTATGAATCAGGAAAGAAATCTCATTGCAATCGGCGCCTCCACCGGAGGAACCGAAGCTATCATAAAAGTGGTAAAAGATCTCCCGCTTAACACGCCGGGCATTGTGATTACCCAGCATATGCCGGGCAATTTTACGCCTCTCTATGCAGAGCGATTGAACCGCCTTTGTAAAATGGAGGTTCGAGAAGCCCGCCACGGCGATCTGATCCGGCCGGGGCTCATGCTTCTCGCTCCGGGTGGAAAGCAGATGCGTGTGGTCCGGATCGGAGATTCCTACCATGTCAGTGTCACAGAGGAAGAAAAATACAATGGGCACGCGCCATCTGTTGATGTTCTCTTCCACTCTGTCGCTCATGCTGCAGGAAAGCAGGCGATCGGTGTTATTCTGACCGGCATGGGTGCAGATGGTGCACGGGGTCTTTTGGAAATGAAAAAGGCCGGTGCCTATACCATAGGGCAGGACAAGGCCAGCTGCATCGTCTATGGCATGCCCATGGAGGCCTATGAGATGGGCGCCGTAACAAGACAGGCTCCCCTGGATCTCATCGAATCTTTGATCTTACATGAACTGGGAGAACATGCTTGAATTTAAACCAAAACTCTAAAAAAGACCTCTATTCCGGCTCCAAATCGAATTCCGGCAAAAGCAAAAAGGGCTATGAGGGCAGAACTGCCACAACTTCCTATCGGAGGCGGGAACGTCTGAAGGCAGAAAATGCACGGCTGGAAAAGGACCGCAGCCGAATCAGCCGTGTTTTTTTCCTTTTTATTGCACTCGGACTGGTTATTTCTTTACCCTTTCTCAGGGAAAAGGGACCTCTCTCTTTGGGCAAACAAAATCCGGCGAAGACGGAACAAGCTGCTACTGTACAGGATCCAAAGCAAGGCGAAGAAACCAAAGCCCCGGCTTCCAAGACAGATCAGGCTTCGAACTACAATATCATGCTGGATACCACTATGGGGCCCATGCTCTACTATAACCAGAGGGATCCCAACTGGGCTTCCTATCTCTGGGGCGGAAGTGATGATCTGGCCACCTATGGCTGTGGACCAACCTGCATGGCAATGCTTGTCAATGCCTTTGGCAATGCCGGGCAATATACTCCCATTACCATGGCCGAGTGGGAAGAAAAGAATGGGCAGTTTGCCAAGGGAAATGGCAGTTTTCATTCCATTGTCAATACCACGATGCAGTCTTTCGGATTTACGGTAAGATCCATGCGTTCGGAAATGACAGAAGATGCAATAAAGAAGGAACTGCAGCAGGGCCATCTGATCATTGCATTAGTAGGAAAAGGATATTTTACAAGCGACGGACACTTTCTCATCCTTCGTTCGATCAATGAAGACGGGACCATCAACATAGCTGATCCCAAGAGCCTGGAAAATACACAGAAGCCATTCACTGCCGACTTTCTGCTTCATGAAATCCATCAGGGTAAGAATCTGTACGGTGCACCACTCTGGAGTATTTCCAAATAAAAGCACCACTTTGGAGTATTTCCAAATAAAAGGAGCAGGAATTGAAATCCCGTCAATTCCTGCTCCTTTTGATATCACATCTGTTTGTTGTTTGTTATTTGTTGTTTGTTGTTTGTTGTTTGTTTCCTTTTGAAGATTTTTCAAGTCCTTTTTCGATAAGAATCCTTGACCTGCTGCTGAATCTCCAGCTCCTGTTTATAGGTATCTCTTCTGATCTGGTCAAAGACATAATTTCGAATCGCTGTCTCTCCGCCATTGGTCAGATCAACAAATTTACAGCCATAGACATTCTCGCTGCCCGGCTCCTCTTCTTTTTCCTTCTTACGAATCCGAACCACCTTGGTCCAAAAAGGCCGTTCCAGAGTCCGAAAAGCATAACGAAAAGTAACAATATCCCCTTTCTTCAACTTCGCATGGGTCTCAAGTGCCATGCCTCCGGCGCTGAGATCCACGATGGAGCCCTCGAAATCCCCAACCCCTTCGCAATGGAAGGTCAGGGGGATCCTTGTCACCGTTCTTACATCCTCTCTTCTGGATTTTTCCTGTTTTTCCAACTGATCCTTATCGCTCATATGAAAATCTTCCTTTTTTTCGAAATTCGCTTAAAAATATAGTTTCAAATGACGCTTATATCACTTAAATCAAACGGTCCCCATCCTCATCATAGTCCATGGAACCGATTTGCCGGCTGGCATCTAACATGGCCTGCTGCCGCAAAAGTTCCAATAAGAGAAGCGTTTTTGTCGAATCAAGATCTCCCAGGCCGGACAAAAGAGAGCTGACCGCATCGCTGTCAGCGGCACTTTCGTCAGAAAGAGAGCCCGAATTTGTGAGATACTTGCTTTCGGAAGGAACCCCACTTCCCGAAAGAGGCTGATTCAATATAGGTTCTTCTTCCCCCAGCATCTTTTGAATCTTAGCAATATAGTTTCTTGTTTCTTTAAAGGGCGGGACACCGCCATACTTTCTGACATTACCTCCCCCGGCATTATATGCTGCCAAAGCAAGGGAGAGATCCCCCTGATAAGTCTTCAGGTTCGAAGACAGGATCTCCGCTCCCGCCATAATATTCTGCTCGGGATCATAGACATTCGTAACGCCATGAGCCCTGGCTGTAGATGGCATCAGCTGCATGATCCCCCCGGCTCCGGCCGAAGATCTCGCATCCGCACGGAAATTAGATTCTGCTTTTGCAACTGCCTTTAAGAGTTTTTTGGAAATGCCATATTTCAAAGAGGCCCGTTCGAATATATCCTCCAGCGTCTGGCTCCCGCTGTATAATCCGTCTGAAGAAGCCCCGGCGGCTGACTTCTTTGTAAGGGCACTTTGGACAGTGGAAGAAAAGCTCGTAGCTGAAAGCAATCTCGACGAATCCGTCGCAGCTTCACTCTTGCCATTCTTCCCGGTCCGGTTTACATTTTCATTCTCCATAAGATAAGACAGGAGATAGGAATTCATTCCATTGATTGCCATCTCTTATTCCTCTCTCGGTAAATCGCCTGGGCCGGCAGATACTTTGCTCTCTTCATGATTTAAGGGCTCCTTAGCAGTCCCACTCACTTCATCCCCGGTAAAGCCAAGGAAATAGAGATAGATCTCCACAACGGCCTGATAGAGTTCTTCCGGGATCTCCGCTCCTAATTCAAGCTGGGTCAGAAGTGTTGCCAGAGAATCGTCCTCATAAATCGGGACACCGGCCTGCATCGCAGTCTCTGTGATCCGTTCTGCCATATGGCCCATGCCGGATGCAACAACAATGGGAGCGCCGTTCTGGTCCGGATCATACTTCAGGGCAGCAGCTTTTTTTGACAAAAGGTTTTTAAACTCTGACATTGATCGTACGCTCCTTTTCCCGAATCCCCGGAAAGACTTCCCGGACGCTGATCGCCCTGCTGCGTGGCGACAGGCTGATATCAGCAGTCAGTCCGTTTCGTCTCAGGATCTCTGTAAGTGCTGCCTGAATCTTCCTCGGCTTTTCCGGCAGACCAGCCGGCAGAAAGATCTGAAGATCCAGCTTTTTCGTTGTCTTTGCCATATTACCGATCATGTCGAAGTCACCCAGTTCCCGGATGCGGAATTTCAAAAAGAATCTTACAGATCCGCCGCCCGCTTCGCCTGAGCCCTTCTTCGAATCCTTTTGACCGGCATTCGGATCGATCCAGATCTCGCTCGCAACTTCCTTATTCTGATAGCGAAAAGGGATCAGCATATGAAGCAGGGGTAAATAGACGCTCTCATTATTTAAGAGGCTGTTCAAAACCGTATAATAGCGATTGACAGCTTCCGTTCCGGCCTTGCCCTCGGTCCCCTTTAAAAGAATCTCCGACAGATGTTCCGTAAGACCTGCATTGGTCCTTTCCTTCAGACTGCTCTGCATAGAACGGACCAGAGCCTCCTCCGGATCCGACTGGAAATACATATGAAAATCGCCATTTCGGGACAGTTTCTGATAAGCCTGAATCAGATGATCCTCACTTCCCTCTTCATACTTTACAGCATAGAGTGTCAGAAGCACAGCCGCCTTACGAATGGGACCGTAATCATGGGTCTTGGAAATATAGGACGAGAGGAAGGGGATCAGCTTATCGTTTAAAACGGCAGCATTCGTTTCGGTTTTCCCCGGATGAGCGGTCCAATCCATCTGATCCATTAAATTCTGAAAGTCATCCTGCTGTGACTGCAAAAGAAGATTCCTGATATCTTCGGTCAGATTTTCCATCTGCTGTAAGAGATGGCTTCCGGATGTATAACTATTATAAGTTCTTGCAAACTGAAGAATGGCAGATCTGTAATTGTCGGATGTCGTTTCTCTCAGCAGAGAACGAAGAGAATCGAAGAATTCACCACTGTATTTAACCTGATTTCCCACCTGTTCCTTCAGAAAAGATTCCAGTTCTTTGGGATCATTCATCTGTATTTCAGAGAAAAGTTCCGAGAAAGCCTTGGCCATTTCCGGATCTTTAGATTCCGCCAATGCTTTTCCATCCCGAAATAAGAGATCCATGACTTCTTCCGGAATCATAGATGCTTCCTGCATATTCTGAAGGAAAGCTGAATAGTTCGAAGTAAAATCCACGACCTGGCCGGTCAGATTCTCTTCATTCAACAAGGCGTTTTCGTTTCCTGTCCGAATCTGGCCGTTCGTATTGACCCTTCCGGCATTGCCGGCCTGGTTTATATTTTGTGTATTGGTATTTAACCCCGGAGTCACGGATGTAAGATCCGGTGAACTAACCTGTAAGAGATTTGCCATAACTTGCTCCGTCTGTCTAAAGCAGAAAACAATTGATCCTTCCGTGGATCCCTTTCTGCCTTGTCCCTCTTCCCTGGGTTATAGAGATGTGTACTTTCACTTTTTCTATATAATTTCGGCAGAAACCATCCCGGATATAAGCGCTTTTTTATTTTATTTCTTTGCAAAATCTTTCTTATATTCTATCACAGAATGCCGATAAGGATAACAGAGGGAAATCGATTGGAAGAATCCAATCAGAGACAGTTATGGAATTGTCATCAAATGTCAGCTTTTGAAAGGACTGAAATCTATGAGCGTACATCTTACAAGAGATTATATCACGGATCTGAATATACAGAATTTAACCCGGCAGAAGCAAGCTTCTGTCAATACAAATACAGGGAGAGACTTTGTTTCCCGCTCTGCTTCCACACAGGTTTCTTATGATACGGTTTCATTCGAGCAGAAGTCTGCACGCCTTTCCGATCATGATTTTGCTTCTGCTTTAGCCAAGGCTGCCGGTGCAGAAGTACGGCAGGGTGTCAGCGATGAGAAAGTTGCTGAGATCAAGACTGCTGTTCAGTCCGGCCAGTATCAACCGAACTCCATGCTGATTGCTCAGCATATATTGGGACATCAGTGACTTATCACAATCGTAAGAGACAAGGAAGTCTTTTACGTCGAACACTCAAAAAATGGGATCAAAAAGACGTCTTTTTTGCAAAGGCGTCTTTTTGATTATCGAGCCAAAATCTGCCGTAAAGTAAAGCCGAAAGAATCGCAATAAGAGGTAATAAATCCCATGAAAAATGCCGAAATTTATAAAGAATATAAAAAGAATATGGAAGATCTGTCTGCCTGTCTCCATAATCTCCGTTCTATTGAGGATCAGATGGTTCTTGCTGCATCGAATGACGATGCCAAAGCTCTGGACGATCTGGTCCGTAAGTCTCAGCCCGATCTTCTCCGTTTTCGCGGCCTGGATCAAGAGAGAAGCCGTTACGAAAAGGCACTTGGCATCACCGGCTTAACGTTTCGTGAGATTCTGGAAGGGCCTGAGCTTGACAGAGATTTTGCAGATCAGCTTCGTCCGGTTCTGGATCATCTCTCGAAAGAGCTGTCTCTGTTCAAGGAGTCCAAGGACAATGCAGACCGGATCATGAAGGTCCGCCTCTTAAATGTAAACCGGATCCTGGATAATCAGCCGCTGCCTGAGCCCTTCCACGAGACTTTGGCCTGAATTCTTCCTGAATTCATAAAGAAAGGAAACAATCGATGATACGTGCAACTTTCGCAGGTTTTACAACCGCTTTAAGCGCGATCCGTACCAATCAGAAAAAACTGGATGTGACCGGTCAGAACCTGGCCAATATGAATACCGAGGGCTATACCCGCCAGTCTCTTCAGACATCCAGTATCAACTATGACAATCCGACATCCTTCTATATGAATGAAAATGATGTCAATGTCGGTTTCGGCGTCTCGATGGATAAGATGACACAACTCCGTGACCAGTTTCTGGATGTCCAGTATCGGGAGCAGAACAGTAAAGTCAACTATAATCAGACCATTCAGGAAGGCATGAATAATCTGTCCGGATTCCTGGACGAATCCAATGCCGACGGCATCCGGAAATCCTTTGACAATATCCGGACGGCTCTTACCAATATGCAGGATCCTTCTAAGGTCAACGACCCGGTCTATGAAGGTGAGCTTCGGTCCCGTATGGAAGCCACTGCCAATCTCCTGAATAATGGTGCTGTCCAGATCCAGACGTCGATGACAAATGAATACCAGAAAATCGATGGTTCCGGCAGTTCGGAAAACGGTTATGCCGATCAGATCAATCAGCTTCTGGCTGATATCGGCGGATTGAATATCGATATCAAGAAGAATCAGCTGCTTGGAAATCCGGCTTTGGAACTTGTGGATCAAAGAAACCAGAAGATCAATCAGCTTTCGGCTTATATTCCAATCCAGGTCTCCTACTTTACTGAGAAATACCAAACGGTGGACGCGGCCGGACAGACAGTGACAAGAGACCGTGGCTTGAATTATAACAGCGCCGGTGTTGCTACCGGAAAATCCGGTTTCCCGGAAGATCTGAAAATCGAACTGGTCTATACAGAGACCGACAAGGACGGAAAAAATCCGGTTGAAAAGAAAATCACTCTTGTCAACGGTTCGGATGTCACCGACAAGAATGGAAATACGGTTGCAAACTTCGGTAAGGTCTCACTTCAAATCAAGAATCCAGGCAAGGATTATCAGAATGTCCATGATAACAGCGGTTCTACCCTGATCCGCTATGATGGAAAGGCGGATGCGGATGGCAATATTCAGAAGGTCCGCCTGCAATTTACCAAAGCGGACAGTTATGAAATCAGTAAGGCATCTGACGGAAACCTGACTGACAGTAACGGCTCACTTGTGGATGCTTCCGCCGCCAATGACAGCATGTCCGACGTCAATGACAGCATGTTTACGGATAATGAAGTCAGCACGGATGCAAACGGCAATATTACCGACCGGTCCACGACCCGCTTCTCTTCCGGCTCACTGCAGGCTTCTCTGGACCTTCTGGCGGATAAGACCAGCAGCCTGAATAACGGAAGCATCTACCGAAGCTATGATTACTACATGAAGCGGCTGGATACCCTGGCCAATACCTTCGCCCATGATATGAATGTCTATAATATGATGGGTGTAAGAAATGGGTATCAGGATAAGGCTTCCAATCTCACTCTTACAGACGAGGCTCTGTCCAACCTGGAGGCCGGCAAGGCAAAAGACGGCGGGGCATCCACAGATGCAAACCAACGTTCCTTCCTCCTTCTCGTTAATAATGGAACCATTTCTGCAAAAGACAGTCAGACAGCAGAAAGGATCACAGCTTCCACCATTTCTGTTTCTCAGAAATGGGTCAATGGAAATACCAAGATTGGAACCTACGGGGATCCGTACGAGGGAAACAGTGCTACCGATACGGCTCTGAATATGCTGGATGCCATGACTTCTACACATGCATCCATCGGAAACAAGTCTTATGCGGATGAAATGAACAGCATTTCGACCTATCTGGCAACGGATGCTTATAACAATGACAATGCTTTGAAGACCAACCAGGCGGTCTTGAAGGGAATCAGCGATAACCAGGACCAGATCTCAGGTGTCAGCCTGGATGAGGAAGCTGCCAACATGATGGCCTATGTTTCCTCCTATAATGCCGCAGCCCGTCTTATGACCACACTGGATAGTATGCTGGATACCCTTCTTGGCATCGCACGCTAGAAAAATACCGGCGCCAAAGGCCGCCTCCAGGCGGCTCCATAGCTGCCTTCGAAAATAATTGATTCCCGCTCACCAGCCTTTGAGGGAGTAAAATCAGATCAGAAAGGGAGTTTCAATGAGAGTTACAAGTTCGACCTACTATAAACAATATGCGAAGACCGTTCAGGATCTGCACAGCGAATTAAATAAAAGTATGCAGCAAGTCTCCAG
Organism: Lachnospiraceae bacterium; assembly: GCA_029100405.1. Taxonomy (GTDB): domain Bacteria; phylum Bacillota; class Clostridia; order Lachnospirales; family Lachnospiraceae; genus Lachnocurva. Next base: position 16,261 of record JAQXPG010000120.1, read on the forward strand.
TGGCAAAAAGTTCGATTCTGCCAAGGAGGACCCCCTTTCTTACTATGGCGGAATGAAGATCGACAGCGAATATACTGATGCGGACACCAAAAACACAGTCATCAGTGATGTCAACAATCGGCTCTATCAGCAGGAAAGCGGCGCAACCGCAATTCAAACCGAAATGAGGACATTGAATACCGACATTCTCCGCCTTGCTAACGAATCTACATCCGGTTCTACTGCGGCGGTTGATACCATGAACCGGGATATGAAACAGCGTCTGCAGACCATTACAGAAGACCTGAATGCTTCTTATGAGAATTTCTATGTATTTGGCGGAAACGATATGTCGACCATTCCCTTTTCTCTGGATGTCGACAATGAAGAGAATCCTACCAAATTCACCTTAAATTTCGATCACCATTTCCCTGGCGAAACAGACACCACGACTCGGATGTCCATCAGCTATGAGCTGCAGGATAACGGAGATCTCAAGCTGACTTTCAGCGGTAAAAGGACAGATGATACAAAAATCAATGACACGGGCACGACCCTCTCTCCCAAAGAGACTCTGGATTATATCAAAAAGGCTATGTCAGAAGAAGGACGAATGAGCCTCGGCTATGGAAATCTGACAAACCGTACCACTCTTCCGGATACCTATACCGGCGGTCTGAATGTTCTGACCGGGATCTCTTCGGCGGGACTGAAATCCATGTCGGATTCTGATGCAAAGACTCTGATCCAGGACCGGCTGGAAAAAACGCCGATTGCCCTGACCAGCCAGGCAGTGCTTGCGACCAGCCGTTTCTTAAAGGCAGCCGGCGGAGTCACCGGTGACAGTATCAGTGCAGCCGGCGAGGCGGAGCGGACTAATATGTCTTCTACTCTGAAAAAAGTGATTGGGGAATGGGATTCCAGCGAGCAACGTGTTGCAACCAGCTATCGGGAACTCGGTATCAAACAGAGCGTATTAAAGGATACCCAGAGTAAGCTGGATCTCATCAAGGATACTCTGCAGTCCAATTATGATGACCGTATGGGTATTGATCCCTATGAGGCCATCACAAAAATGTACAGCCAGCAATATGCCTATAATGCAGCCATTAAAGTCGGATCCAATATCATGCAGTCTTCCCTCTTCGATTATGTGAAGTAAGAATTTCAAAATCATTGATTTGTGGCTGGCACGATTGATAAAAAGGAGCGAATATGCTAACCTTAGAAACAAAAGAATACGGTACATTAGAATACGAGAAGGAATATTGCATTCATCTTCCGGATGGTCTCTTTGGTTTTCCGGAACTGCATGATTATCTTCCTCTCTGCCTGAATGATGAAGAGGATAATACCCTTCTGGTTCTTCAGTCTGTGGAAGACAGTCATATCGGATTTGTTGTAATCAATCCCTTTGCTCTGGATCCGGACTATCAGCCGGTGCTCACTCCGGAAGAATTAGATTATCTGGGAGCAGATTCGGAAAGTATGCTGACCTTCTATGTCATCTGTGTACTCAAGGACAATTTTATGGAAAATACTGTGAATCTGAAATGTCCTATTGTTGTAAATCCGGACAGCCGGGTCGGCATGCAGGTCATTTTAAATAATTCTGCATATGACTTTAAGCAGAAGCTCAGCAGTTTTTCCATTCTGAACAAAGAGGCTGAACATGCTGATATTACGAAGGAAAAAAAGTGAGAGCATTCTGATTGGTGACAATATCCGAATCACTGTTGTAGAATGCGCAAATGATGGTGTACGCCTTGCAATCGATGCACCGAAGAATATATCGATCCTTCGGGAAGAGCTTTCCCGAGCTGAGCAGGAAAATAAGGATTCCATTGCACCTGCCTACCATAAGATTGCAGATCTCCAGTCCGCCCTTCTCGGTAAAATGAAGGCCGTCCCTCTTAAGAAGACCCCATCGGAGCAGCAATCTGATGCGAAAACAAAGGATCAAAAACCTGAATAAAAGCTGACTTGTGTTTTTACCAGAGGTTATGGTCAGCGGTGGTTTTAAAAAGCTCTGTTCATAAAAAGACGTGCAGGATTTTTCCTGCACGTCTTTTTTTCTACTTCCGTTTTTCTATTGAAACCTTATTCGGAATCTTGTTTTATCTTATTTTTAAGTTTTTTACCTACCAGCCTTTTCGGGTCCGAAGATCCAAATGGTCCTGTTTCTTCTTCAGATCCTCTATCATTCGGCTGATGGCCTGGCGTTCCTCCAGAATCATTGGAATATAATCCGATCTTCTTGTCTCCTCATCCGCGGTGATGAAAAAAGAATCTGAGGCAAAGGGCTCACTGGCTGACGAAGGGGCCATCTGATCCGGATGAAAGGCTTCCTTTGTCTCATTAAGCGGCCCCATCAGCTCCCGATAGACCCTTCCTGCCTCCTCGGACACTTCTCCGAGGAGATCCATCTCTTCCCGGTTTTCACCGAGGAGATTCAGCTTATCCTGGCGCATATCCAGAAGCAGATTTGCCGAAATGATATCCTGACGGTTCAATTCTTCCGAGATCTCA
>JAQXPG010000121.1 GCA_029100405.1 Lachnospiraceae bacterium
CATGCTATCACGGTCACGAACGGTTACGCAGTGGTCATTCTCGGAATCAAAGTCATAGGTGATGCAGAAAGGTGTTCCGATCTCATCCTGACGACGATAGCGCTTACCGATATTTCCCCGGTCATCGTATTCGCAGTTGTATTTCTTGGCCAGCTTCTGGTAGATCTCTGTTGCCGGTTCTGCCAGCTTCTTCGACAGAGGCAGAATACCGATCTTGACCGGCGCAAGAGCCGGATGGAAATGAAGGACGGTGCGGATGTCCGGCTTCTCCTCGCTTCCGATATTCTCTTCGTCATAGGCTTCGCAAAGGAAGGCCAGAACCACACGGTCCGCTCCCAGTGACGGTTCAATGACATAAGGGAGATACTTCTCATTCGTTGTCTCATCGAAATAAGTCAGATCCTGACCGGAAACTTCCTGGTGGCGGCCCAGATCGTAATCGGTACGATCTGCAATGCCCCAGAGCTCGCCCCAGCCGAAGGGGAAGGTATATTCGATATCAGTCGTTCCCTTGGAATAGAAAGCCAGCTCTTCCGGATCGTGGTCACGGAGACGGATATGGTCTTCCTTGATGCCGAGAGACAGAAGCCAATCACGGCAGAAGCCTCTCCAGTACTGGAACCATTCCAGATCTGTGCCGGGTTTACAGAAGAATTCCAGCTCCATCTGCTCGAATTCACGGGTACGGAAGGTGAAGTTACCCGGAGTGATCTCATTTCGGAAAGACTTACCGATCTGTCCGATTCCGAAAGGGATCTTCTTTCTGGAAGTTCTCTGTACATTCTTAAAGTTTACGAAAATACCCTGTGCCGTTTCCGGACGAAGATAGACCGTGTTCTTAGCATCCTCGGTTACGCCCTGGAAAGTCTTGAACATCAGGTTAAACTGACGGATGTCTGTAAAATTATGCTTGCCGCAGGAAGGACAGGGAACCTGGTGCTCTTCGATCCACTGCTCCATCTCTTCATTAGACCAGCCGTCTACGGAAGACTTGAGCTCAATGCCGTTTTCGGAAGCGAAGTCTTCGATCAGCTTATCTGCCCGGAAACGCTCGTGGCATTCCTTACAATCCATCAAAGGATCGGAGAAACCACCGATATGACCGGATGCGACCCAGGTCTGAGAATTCATGAGGATAGCACAATCGACACCGACATTGTGAGGACTTTCCTGAACAAATTTCTGCCACCAGGCCTTCTTCACATTATTCTTCAGCTCCACACCCAGATTTCCATAGTCCCAGGTATTGGCCAGACCGCCGTAGATCTCAGAGCCCGGATAGACGAATCCTCTGGACTTAGCAAGCGCTACGATCTTATCCATGGTTTTTTCCATTGTTTTTTCCTCTCCTATTTATAAAACTTGTTATTTGAAACAAATCGGTAAACAAAATTTGTGATTACTGATAGATGATACAGGTCAGAATATCCGAATCCGGTTCCTTATTTTCCGGAGAAATATCGACCGTATCTTCACTGACCAGATGAGTCGCCCGGTCACTCAGATAGCGAATTTTGCCCGGCAGCCTGACCCGAATATTTTCCTGAATCACGAGAACCTTATCACCTTTTTCTTCTGCCTTCTTCAAAGCCTCCTGACTTTTGAGCAGAGATCCTCTCTTGGTAACAGTTTCTACTTTTCGAAAATTATCTTCCAGAGGGAAACCCTTTTTCTCCACAGACCTTGCAGATCCCTGATAGAGAGAATAACCGCTATAGGTCTGATAGAGCTTGATCGTCTTGAAGCAAGTCTCGACGTAGAGCTTTCCGTCCACATGAGAAAAACGTCTGACCCTTGCCGAACCGAAACCATGCTCCTTAAAAAAGGAATAGATACTGCTCCGGACGCCCTGCTTTACCTCAGTTTCACTTACTCCACTATTCTTCAGATCCACGACCTCTTCGAGACGGACACTTCCATCCCTTTGAATGGTCAAAGTAGAAACCCGGGATTTGGGACTGATCCGGATCACAGCGATCCGGATTAGAATGATCAAAAGAACGATGATAAGAGCCAGTCCTAACAGCCAGTTACGCCGCCGTCTCCTAAGCATCTGCATACGCACCTTGCTGACCGGCCGGCCCTTTCTCTTATTCACTTGTCTTACAGGCTTATTTCCGGTCATGGTATTGTTCTATCGTTCCTGGCTCATTCTCTGGTTCACTCATTAAGTGAAAATTATACACTTTGCAGAGTTGGAATTCAATTATCTTCTGGCAAATGCAAATGATCTAAGAAGCCCTGCTAACAGAGTCAAGTCCCAATTGTGCTGAATTCAGGTTAAAAAGGCTTCGGAATGATAGGTCCTCTCCTTGTAGCGGTTCCGGTAACGGCGAAGAAAGTCACAGAAGACTTCTTCCGCTTCGGGTTTCAAGCGGAAGGCATAGAGTCTTGTGATCGGTGCTGTCGTCACATAACGCAGGGCGTAGAGTACCGAATCCGAAACCGGTTCACAATCTCTCACATTCTGCCGCATTTCATCGGAAACTGCTCCCCTTTTGGAGATGGAGATGGAATGCAGGTCTTCTGTAGAGCCCGAGATCACGCAATGAAAGAAATCCGGATATTCACCATTGATCACAAGTGTTCGAAGTTCGTAGATCCGTCGGATCATGTCAAGTGACATGGCTTTTTTCTCCAGAGCCTTCAGTGTGACAAATAAGAGGTTCACCCGGTCAGATTCATCATTTCCCTCTTGCCCGTAGAACTCGGCAATTTCTGCGAAATAAGAGCCGTAATAAATATTATCTACGGAAGTCAGCATGTCTGTGAAATAGCTCTGCACGTCACAGGCTGTCACAGTCCAGCTGTTTCGCCCCCGGTAAGCTTCAAAAGCCCCGAAGGTAAAGGGGCTGCTTGCAGCCCCCAATGGATTGTTCTGTCTCCTGGCTCCCCTGGCAAAGGCAGAAATACAGCCCTCCTCCCGGGTCAGAAGTACGATCCGTCGATCATTTTCTCCCATCGGCATAGAGGAGAGGACACAACCATGTAATATTGTACGATCGGACATTCTGTCTCTCCCTCTTGCCTGAATTATTCATTCTCTTCTTCGCTGTAGCCGAAATTCTTCAGCTGAGCCGGATTGTCCCTCCAGTTTTTCCGGACCTTGACCCAGAGCTTTAAGTCTACTTTCATGTCCAGCATCTTCTCCAGCTCATAACGTGCATCGCTTCCGATCCGTTTCAGCATAGCGCCCTTTTTTCCGATTATGATTCCCTTATGGGATTCCCTCTCGCAGTAGATCGTAGCCTCGATATCCATGAGATGCCGGCCCTTCCTGGGGTGCATCTTCTCGATCGTAACGGCGATCCCATGAGGGATCTCATCCTGAAGGGCATAAAGGGACTTCTCCCGGATGATTTCCGCTGCGATCTCCCGCTCGGTCTGATCTGTGACAGTATCTGCATCATAGAAGGCAGGTCCGTAAGGAAGATAATGAAAAATCGTATCCAGAAGATCCTTGCAGCCCTGACCACGGAAGGCAGAGATCGGGACGATCTCCGAGAAATTTCCGATCTTCCGATAAGCCTCAATGACCGGAAGAAGGGTCTCATGAGGCACCATATCGGCCTTGTTAATAACAAGGATCAGGGGCTTTTCTACTTTCGCCAGAGCCTCTGCAATTTTCTTATCCTCTTCCGGCACTTTGGTTTTCGGCTCTACCAGCCAGAGAATCAGATCGACATCCCCTAAGGTCTCCTTGACCTGTTTCATCATGAATTCACCCAGGCGGTTTTTTGCTTTATGGATGCCCGGCGTATCAACGAAAACGATCTGGCCCTTTTCTTCATCGGTATAGACCGTCTTGATCCGGTTTCTGGTGGTCTGGGGCTTATTCGACGTAATGGCGATCTTCTGTCCGGTCAGCCGGTTCAGAAGGGTTGACTTTCCGACATTAGGCCGGCCGATCATGGTCACAAAACCGGATCGAAAGCTTGGATTTATCTCCATATGTTTCTCCTTATTCCGTCAGCCTGCGCAAGGTAGTAAAAAGTTCCCGGTCCTTGTCCAGCTTGCCCTCATTTCCGATCACGCAGAGGACTCCTTGATCCAGTGCTGCAGCAACCGGCTCTGCCAGAGCACGGATATCCTCCGGTTTTGCTGTGAGGACCTGGTTTCGGATGGTCTGTATTTCCTCCAAAGGCACTTCCTCGATGTACATGCGCAGATCGCGTAAGCCCAGCATGGAAGGAGGCAGTGGAGTATCCATGGAAGAGATGGTACCGATCACATACTTGGTCATATCCCTCTCATCGGCATCGAAGGACCTGAGATAGTCCGGTGTCTCATCGAAGACCTGAATGGATTCCTTCAAATTCGGATCCCGGTAGGTCACAAAGGTCAGGGATCCATCTCGCTTCATATCGGACATACAGCCGTAGGCACCGCCCTTGACACGGATATTGATCCAGAAATAATCATAGCCCAGGATGACTTTCAAAATATTCATGGCTCCCTGATAGGAGAAGCCGGCCTTCTGAAAGTCGCCGGCCCGGCAGACATACTGGATCTTGGCCGGGGTCTTGATCCCTTCGTTTAAAAGCTTTCCCTGATAGAGGTCAAAAGATGCTCCCTTGCCGGACGGAGCCTTTAATGTATGAAGCTTTTGGAAGAGCAGGTTGGGGTCCGCCTGTGACAGGTCCCTGACACCGGCAAGTTCCAGTGCCTTCTGGCTGATGGAGTAATCCCCTGCTGCCATAGCCGCTTTCCAGACAGGGATACAGCCTTCTGCTTCCTTTTTCAGATCTTCTCTTCCACTGACATGGCAGAAGAGATTTTCCGGCCGGAAGATCATTAAGATCAATTCCAGAGATTTTCTGCAGAAATCCTCATAATAAGAATCAAAATCCTTCTCAAAAGTCTTCAGATAATCATAATAGGTCAGTCCATTCTGCGCATCGGCAAGGGCTGCTGCATCATTAAAGTAAGACTTGGCCCGAACAGAGGCTGCCAGATGTCCCTTACTCTGAATCAAAGTTTCGACCGAGGAGATTTCCTGCAGGAGGATCTCCCGAATCCGTTTCTTGTCCTCGAAATGAGAAGCAAAGATCATCTGATCGATCAGGTCCAGGAAATAGCGGGTATTGCCCTGACCGGCAATCATTTTGGCACCGACTTCTACCGTAAGTTCTGCCGACTGATCCTTTTGCTTTCTCCGGTAGATATTGGTACCGATATTCAGTCCGCCCAGATGCAGATTGATCTCATTCGACAGATCCTGATAGCTGTACTTGTCCGTATCTACCAGTCCCATGACCTTGGTCAAAAAGGACAGGACCGGCACATCCTTGGCATGCAGTCTGACATTCCGATAGACAAAGGTGAGATAAAGAATGCCATTCGTTTCAATATCACTGTGGAGAAGATCCGTAGCATCTGCCCGGCTCAGCTTGTAATAAAATGGTCTGGCTTCCTTTTTAAGATCCGACCGTTTCAAAAGGGGAATGGACTTTAATCCCTCTTCGCTTTCCGCTTCTGACTGATATTCCTTCAGATGACGGGTCTTTTTAATGATCGTATCGATCTCTTCCTTCGACAGGGAAGCCTTATATTGATTCAGTTCTTCCTGGAGCTTTTTATCTTCACGAACGGTAAGTCCGGCTTCCGGATCGACGACAACGAAGGAAGCATGCGGATTCGAAAGAAGATACTTTTGGATCAGCTCTTCGAAATAACCGCTTCCGATCTTTTTTCGAACGTCCTGATAAACCTTCAGACTGTGAAGGACTGTGAATGGCTGGTCATCGTCATAGAGCCAGGTGTCGAACAGATTCAAGCCGTAGATCAGGCCCTTGGGAAAACCGCCGAAATCTGCTTCGCGGAAACGGAATTCCGAATTATTAAGAGAAGCTTCCAGAGACTTTGGATCCACGCCGTTTTTCACCTGATCTTCCAGGACCTTCTTTACAATGGACAAAAACTGAGCCTTTTTGTCCGGATCCGATCCCTTGACCGTAATGGAAAAAGTCGGCTGGAGGGTCCCGCTGTCAAAACCTCCGGTTACATCCTTGCCGATGCCATTGGCGAGAAGTTCCTTCTGCAGAGGCGCACCGGGAGCAGACAAAAGGGCATATTCCAGGGCATCGAAAGCTGTGATCAATTCCTGATCCAGAGCATTTCCGATCACATAATTTAAAGAGAGATAGGTCTGACCGGACAGATCCTGACCCTCGGAAACCGGATAGTGCATCGTGAGTTCATGGATCTTGTCAAAGGGCTTCTGCAGATCAATATGGGAATCCACATCAATTCTGTCATAGTGAGAGAGATACTCCCGGTCCAGATAGTTCAGTCTCTCTTCGAAATCCATGTCTCCATAGAGATAGATATAAGAATTGACCGGATGATAGAAACGCCTGTGGAAATCCAGATAGGCATCCCTTGTTAGTGTCGGAATGACCTTGGGGTCTCCGCCGGACTCGATACCGTAAGTCGTATCCGGGAAGAGAGAATTCATGATCTGCCGTTCCAGGACATCATCCGGATTGGAAAAAGCGCCCTTCATTTCATTATAGACAACACCATTCAGTTTCAAATCGCCGTCCGGCTGATCCAGTTCGTAATGCCAGCCCTCTTGGGCGAAAATCTCCGGCTTGTCATAGATATTGGGATGAAACACGGCATCCATATAGACATCCATCAGATTGGCAAAATCCTGATCATTGGTGGATGCCACCGGATAGACCGTCTTGTCCGGATAAGTCATGGCATTGAGAAAGGTATTGAGAGAACCCTTCACCAGTTCCACAAAAGGATCCTTTAATGGATACTTCTCGGAGCCGCATAGAACCGTATGCTCGATGATATGCGCGACACCGGTCGAATCCTTGGGCGGTGTCCGAAAGCCGATATAGAAGACCTTATTCTCGTCTTCGTTAGCAATCAGAGCCAGTCTTGCGCCGGATTTTTTATGGCGTAAGACATAGCCTTTCGAGTGAATATCCGAGAGATCCTCCTCCCGAATCCATTCATAAGTATCTGGAATGTTAAATGACTTCATAAAATTTCCTGTTCCTTTTTCTTACTTGATACAAACCATCCTTCGCAGAAAAGCTTAGGATTCATTCTGCCCGACTATGCACATCCAGCTGAGGATAAGGGATCGAGATCCCGGCCTCATCCAGAGCATATTTCATATTCTCCAGCATACGGAAGCGGACCTCCCAGTAGTCTTCGGTCTTTGTTTGGAAACGTAGACCAAGCACAACACTGGATTCTCCCAGTTCTTTGACAAAGACAGAAGGAGTCGAATCCGGCAGCCGTTTTTTCTCTTTCATGGCCAGGTTAAAAAGGACATCCTTTGCTGTTCGGATGTCGTCATCATAAGAGATGCCAACCTCCAGATCCAGAAGTCTCGACATGGCATGCGTCACATTTGTCAGAGAGGCATTGGCCAGAACGCCGTTCGGGATCACAATCGTCTTATTGTCCAGGGAATGAAGCTTGGTATAAAAGATTGAGATTTCCGCCACCGTCCCCTCATTCTTATGGGTATCCTCCACAATATAATCGCCAACCACAAAGGGCTTTAAGAGAAGGATCAGTACACCGCCGGCAAAATTCGACAGGGCTCCCTGGAGAGCCAGGCCGGCCGTCACACCCATGGATGCAACGACTGCCGCAAGCGATGTGGCTTCGATTCCAAAAACACGAAGGATCAAAGCGATCAGAGCCAGATAACAGATGACCTTGACGCAGGCATCCACAAACTGACGAATGCCGGTCTCGATCTGATGCCGTTCCATGGCCTTTCGAACCAGTTTTCGGATAAATTTTGTCACCTTCATTCCGATAAACCAGACCAGAAGAGCCAGAAGAACCAGAGTGGCAAAGGAAATCACATGGGGGATCTGGTCCTCCAGCCACTGCTGGAAAACTCCCGTCGAGAGAGAACTGCTTGTCTTCTCTGCCTGCCTGGCCAGATCTGTGACCTGCTTGGTGGAATCCCTGGCAGTAAGACCTGTATCCTTTCCTTTGGATAAAAGCAAACCTGCCGCCTTGGAGAGAAAAAACGGTGTATTCATGATCAATCCTCCAGAGAATGAATGAAGAGACCACTTAAGAGCTTTGGTTCAAACCAGGTGGACTTGGGCGGCATCCTTCTGCCAAGGTCTGCAACCTGCATCAGTTCCGAAAGGCTGGTCGGATACATGGCGATGGCCGCGAGACAGTCCTTTTCGCAGCGATTCTCCAGTTCTTCCAGACCATGAATGCCTCCGACATAGTCGATCTTCGGATCGGTCCTCGGATTCTCGATGCCCAGGATCTCCTGGCAGACATATTTCTGAAGGAGAGCTACATCCAGGCCTTCCACCGGATCATTCGACCGGACGTCCTCATGGAACTTGCAGAGATACCAGCGGCCGCCGACATAAAGAGAAAAACTGCCCTTCTCCTTGGGGCGGACGGTATTTTCCAAGAACTCATGGTGTTTCTGATCCATGGCGGCCTTAGGATCCGAAGCCTCCATCTGCTTCATACCACCGAGTTCCAGGACCGGCTGGATATCGCAATGGAAAAGAAGGCTGGCTAAGAATTCATCCCTGTCCAGGTCGTTTAAAGACCGGAAAACCCGATTATAGTCCAGAGATTTGACCTCATCCTCCGAGAAAATAACGGAGAGAAAGTAGTTGAATTCTTCATTCCCGGTATAATGCGGGTTATATTTCCTTCTCTTCTCACAGACCTTGACCGCAGCAGCTGCCCGGTGATGGCCATCGCAAATGTAGAGCGAGCCCAGCTCCCGGTACAAAGCCTTCAATTGATCAATCGTCGTCGGATCCGTAATAGCAAACCCACGCTGGCGCACCTTTTGGTCAGTCGTAAAGTCAAAAAGAAGCTGTTCCTTCGTCTTCTGCGCTTCCAGGAGAGTTTTCAATTCCTGACTCTTTTTATTGACGAGAAAAACAGGTCCGGTCTGGGCATTGACAATATCGATATGACGAACACGGTCATTTTCCTTGGCTTCCAGAGTATCCTCATGGCGCTTGATGATACCCTTTTCATAATCGTCAACAGAAGTCAGAGCCACAAGGCCTGTCTGGACCCTTCCCTGCATGGTCAGTTCATAGAGATAGAGGCCGGGCTTCTGGTCCCTCTGATAATCGCCCTCATGAACCTCTTCCCAGAAGAGATCGTGAGCCTTCTGATAGACGTCTGCCTGATAAGGGTCCATCCCCTCCGGAAAATTGACCTCTGCCCGATCGATCCGGAGGAAAGAAAGGGGCCGGTCCTTGGTTCTCTCCCTGGCCTCTTCTGTGGAATAGACATCATAAGGTAAGGATGCGATCTCGGAAGAGAGATTCGCTGCGGGACGGATCGCACAAAATGGTCTGATGACTGCCATAAATAACCTTCTTTCTATAATTCATATGTTTCCCTGGAATGCTTCATTCGCGGATTCTCATTCTTTTTTCTGACCGAATCATAAAGTCTCTCCGGCATGAGGCATGCGGACCAAGGTCTCCTTGGAAAGAATCCGAATCTGATCGCCGCCGGAGCGTTTCATCTGATACATGGCTGCATCCGCCTGGGAGGCAAAATCCCAGACACGGTTTTCCTTGACCGGTACAGAAAAGCTGATCCCCTGGGAAACAGTTGCCTGGGGCAGGCCGGATAAGCGCAAATTGTCGTAGATATCCTGCCGAAGTTTCTCTGCTGTTTCCCGGATTCCTTCATAATCCAGACCGGTATAGAGAATGGTAAACTCATCCCCTCCATAGCGGAAGACCTGGACCTGATCAGAGACCATTTTTCGAAGCGAATCCGCAACCACTTTTAAGACCTGATCTCCTGCATGGTGGCCATAAGTATCATTGACCTGTTTAAAATGATCGATATCCATCATTTCAATTGCAAAATTTTCCTGCTTCTCAAGGCTTTGCTGAAGCAGGCGATCTGCCATCTCATTATAGCGAGCCCGATTGGGGATGCCTGTCAAAGCATCCGTGTTCGCCCGCCTTTCCAAAAGGATATTCTGCTCCATCGACTGATCCAGAGACTTCTGCATCTCCATGAGAAGACTGATGGTATGATTCTGGATCCTGGTTCTTTCCGCCATGAAATGACGATAACGGCGAAACTGAGTCAATTCCTCATCCCGATCCCCGAGAGACTCTGCCATACGGATCCGATATCCGGCCAGCCGGGCCTGGCAATCCGGGAAGTCGTCCTTGTTGAGGCCCTGGTCCATGTGATTCAGAACGATCTTCATTTCCGGACATTTCCCTTTGGATTCCAGATAATTCAGAAAGGAGATGGTTGGCCAGAAATAATCGATCGGATATTCTATCTTGAGATAAGACGCGAGCGCCTTCTGTTCAAAGCTTTCCACATTTTCTTGTTTCCCCAGAAAGGCGGAAAAAAGAAGCAGTACCATGTATTGTTCAAAACAATCCTTTTCTTCCGGACATGCCTGGATCTCCCGATTCAGACGTTTCAGATATGCCCGGGCTTCTCCTTCATTTCCAAGGTTAATCTCCAGAAGAACAAGTCCCCGGTAAATCACCGGCAGGAGTTCCTGATAATTCGAACTTTTGGCATAAAGCCTTTCGCAATAGATCAGGCTCTGAAGGTACATCTTCCTTGCATCCAGAAGATTTCCGGTTCGATCACAGAGCTCGGCACAATTCGCATAAAGCATGGTAGCCAGATGATCATAGTCCGGATGATCTCTTAAAATTGCGATTCCTCTGATATAACTCTGAAAGGCTGCGGAATTATCGCCCTGATGGGAGAAAATAATGCCAAGAAGGTTATAGCACTGTCCCAAATGATCATAATCCCCGGCATCATTCAATGATTTCATAGCCTCATGGATATGTGCGATACTGTTCTCACTATCCATCAGCATATAGTAAGCATCCCCGGTCCAAAAATGGGCCAGGCCGATCATTCCGACATTCTTCTCCTCCTCTGCCCGGGCCAGCATGGAACGGGCCAGAGAAAGGACTCTCTCCGGATCCTGAAAACGAACGTGGCGGATTTCTTCTGTTTTTATTTGATACCAATCCTTGTCAGAAATTCTGTTGTCTGTCATCCTTATATTCTTCTCGCTGACTAGTCAAATATTTCTTTTTTCTACATACTTCTTTTATGATACGGCGAAATGAAAATCTCTGCAATTACAAAACGTAAAAAAAGAAAACGGGCCAGAAACTGATCTGACCCGTCCTTTGTCTGTCTTAATCCGGTTCCTTGCATGCCATAAGATACCAAAAATCAAAAGCATCTCTACACAGAAAGCTTTCTGAATGCCTTCTTTTTTGTATCCTTCACTTCTTACTTGATGACACGCACTTTATAGACTTCATCAATCGCATTCAAAGCCTGAATGGTCTCTTCCTTCAATTCACCGTCATAGTCCAGAAGGGAATAAGCGAAATCGCCCTTGCCCTTATTTGTCATGTCTGTGATATTTAAGCCGGCATCTCCAAGGATCGAAGTGTATTTCGCAATGACGCCCTTGGTGTTGTGATGGAGAAGAGCAAGCCGACCGTCTGCTGTGCAGATACCCATATTGCAGTCCGGATAATTAACGGAATGGGTGATATTTCCATTCTCCATATAATCCATGATCTCCTTTACGGCCATGACTGCACAGTTCTCTTCCGACTCATCCGTAGATGCGCCAAGATGCGGGGTCGCGATGACGCCCTCTTTTCCGGCCGTCAGCGGATTGGGGAAATCCGTGACATACTTACGGATCTTTCCGGCGGCGATCCCGTCCATGACTGCTGCTTCATCATAGATCACGTCTCTGGAATAATTGAGAAGGATCACGCCCTTCTTCATGCTCTCGATGGCTTCCCGATTGATCATGCCCCGTGTCGAATCCAGAAGAGGAATGTGGACCGTGATGAAATCTGCTTCCGCATAGAGACGGGCGGGGTTGGTCTCATGATGGACCTCTCTGGACAGGTTCCAGGCAGCATTGACGGAAATATAAGGATCATAGCCATAGACTTCCATACCGAGACTTACAGCTGCATTGGCGACCATCTGTCCGATGGCGCCAAGGCCGATCACGCCCAGCTTCTTTCCGGAAAGCTCGGTTCCCTTGAACTGCTTCTTAGCTTTCTCCATATTCTTACTGATGTCAGGGTCAGAGGCATTTTCCCTGGACCAGTTGACACCACCGACGACATCCCTGGAAGCCAGGATCATGCCGGCGATAACGAGCTCCTTGACGCCGTTTGCATTGGCACCGGGTGTATTGAAGACTACAACGCCTTGCTTGGCATAGGCTTCCAGAGGAATGTTATTGACTCCGGCGCCGGCTCTTGCGACAGCAACGGTCTTTGGATCCAATGTAATGTCATGCATCTTGGCGGAACGAACCAGAACGCAGTCTGCATCAGTGATCTCTTCGGTTTTCTGGTAATTGGTATTAAAGTGATCCAAGCCGGTCTGGCTTAATGGATTCAGACAATGGTATTTATACATTTTCTTTTTCCTTCCCTAATTCTTGATCCATCGATTGGGCTTTTCTCTTACTTGATTCTTTATTTCTATTTCAATTTCAATTCAAGTTCTTCTTTTCAAAGTCTTCCATGAAGTTGACCAGAGCCTCGACCCCTTCCTTCGGCATGGCATTATAGATGGAAGCACGCATACCGCCGACGGTTCTGTGGCCTTTCAGATTTTCAAGGCCTGCGGCCTTGGCTTCTGCAACGAATTTGGCATCCATGTCCTTGTCGCCTGTGACAAAAGGAACATTCATAAGAGACCGGCTGCCCTTCTCAACAGTTCCTTTGAAAAGCTTGGACTGATCCAGATAATCATAGAGGATCTTGGCCTTCTCTTCGTTTCTGGTCTTCATGGCAGCCAGTCCGCCCTGCTTCTTCAGCCACTTGAATACCAGGCCGCAGATATAGATGGCCCAGCAGTTCGGGGTATTAAAGAGAGAATCCTTGTCTGCCTGGGTCTTCCACTTTAACATGGTCGGTGTGCCCGGATAGACATCGTCTGTGATCAAGTCATCCCGGATGATATCAATGACCAGTCCGGCAGGGCCTACATTTTTCTGAACGCCGCCGTAGATCACTGCATAATCCTTCACATTAACCGGCTCGCTTAAGAACATGGAAGACACATCTGCTACCAGGTCCACACCCTTGGTGTTGGGAAGCTTGGGATAGCGGGTGCCATAGATGGTATTGTTCTGGCAGATATAAATATAGTCCATGTCGTCCGTGATCGGCAGATCGCTGCAATCCGGGATATAGCTGTAGGTCTTGTCCTCAGAAGAAGCCAGGACAATGGCATCACCGTAACGCTTAGCCTCGCCGTAAGCCTTCTTGGCCCACTGACCGGTGATGATGTAACCGGCCTTCTTATGCTTTGTCATAAGATTCATAGGGATG
The DNA here is from genome assembly GCA_029100405.1 of Lachnospiraceae bacterium. Classification (GTDB taxonomy): domain Bacteria; phylum Bacillota; class Clostridia; order Lachnospirales; family Lachnospiraceae; genus Lachnocurva. Next base: position 13,365 of record JAQXPG010000121.1, read on the forward strand.
GCGGAGAACTGCTGCCAGGCGCCTCCCTGAAGGAAAAGCACCTTGTAATTGTCCGGAATTTCCATCAGGTCACGGATGTCTTTTTCAGCGGTTTCAATGATATCAGCGAACATTTGAGATCGGTGTGACATCTCCATAACGGACATACCATAGCCCTTGTAGTCAAGCAAGTCTCTCTGTGCTTCTTCGAGCACTTCGAGTGGTAATACTGCGGGTCCTGCGGAAAAGTTGTACACTCTCTTCATTGTTCTTGTTTCCTTTCTTTATACTCATGATCAGAAATCTGATCCGGTTCCCTACTGAATATTCTCATCCTCACCACTGAAACAGTCGCGGATCGGCGCACCCGGCGCCACCATCGGCCAGACCTTATCATCGGAGCCGATGATACAATCGATGACCGTCGGTTTCTTTTCTTTCAAGGCACGATCAAAGGCTTCTTTGAATTCCTCCCGGCTCTTGGCCCTATAAGCCTTGCAGCCCATGGCCTCTGCCAGACGGACATAATCAACGCCATCATCCAGGATCGTTGCGGAATAGCGCTTGCCATAGAAGAGATCCTGCCACTGGCGGACCATGCCAAGCACATGATTATTCATAATGATCTCGATCAGAGGAAGATGATTCCTCGAAGCCGTTGCCAGCTCATTCATATTCATCCGGAAACATCCGTCTCCGGCGAAATTCACAACCGTCTTGTCCGGATTTCCGATCTGTGCACCAATCGCGGCGCCCAGGCCGTAGCCCATCGTTCCAAGCCCTCCGGAAGTCAGGAACTGATGCGGTCTATGGAACTTGTAATACTGGGCCGTCCACATCTGGTGCTGACCGACCTCCGTCACAACGATCGCATCGCCCTCCGTTTTTTGATAAACATAGTCCACAGCAAATGGGCCTGTCAGACCCTCCTTTGCTATGGTCATAGGAAATTTCTCTTTCAAGCCCTGAATCTTTTCATTCCATTCCTCATGATGGAGTTCCGGAAGCATCTGATTCAATCGCTTTAAGACCTCCTTCAGATCGCCGAGGATCTCCTGATCCACTAAAAGATTCTTATTGATCTCCGCCGCATCGACATCGACCTGGAGAATCTTCGCATCCATGGCAAATTTCTTCGGATTTCCAAGCACCCGGTCAGAGAAACGTGTACCAAGGGCAATGAGAAGGTCACAATCTGAGACGCCCAGATTCGAAGTCTTGGTCCCGTGCATGCCAAGCATGCCGGTATAATGCCGGTCTCTGCCGTCGAAGGCACCCTTTCCCATCAAAGAATCAGCGACCGGCGCATCCACCTTCCGAACGAATTCAGCCAGTTCCGGGGAGGCATCCGAGATCACTGCACCACCGCCGACGAAAATATATGGCTTCTTAGAAGCCTCGATCATTTGAACCGCTGCCTGAAGATCCTCTTCCCGAATCTTGTCGGTCTTCCTTTCTGCCGGCTTTACTTGTTTCTTCTCATAATCACAGACAGCCGCCGTGACATCCTTCGGAATATCCACAAGGACCGGACCGGGCCGGCCGGATTTTGCAATACGGAAGGCCCTTCGGATGGTATCTGCAAGGCGATTCACATCCTTTACAATGAAATTGTGCTTGGTGATCGGCATGGTAATACCGGCAATATCCACTTCCTGAAAAGAATCCTTGCCCAGAAGGCTGACTCCGACATTACAGGTAATGGCGACAATGGGGACAGAATCCATATAAGCCGTAGCAATACCAGTCACAAGGTTTGTGGCTCCGGGGCCACTGGTCGCAAAACAGACACCGACCTTTCCGGTAGAGCGGGCATAACCGTCTGCCGCATGGGAAGCACCCTGCTCATGACTGGTCAGGATATGGCGGATCTCATCCTGATGCTTATATAATTCATCATATACATTCAGGATCGCACCGCCCGGATAACCGAAAACGGTATCAACTCCTTGTTCTTTCAGGCATTCGATGACGATCTGTGCGCCTGTAAGCTGCATAAACTCTCCTCTTTCCTTTTCTTTCCTGTATTTTTCGTATTCCTGACAGAAATACTCTTTCAAATTTCAAATGTTCTGATCACAGTTCCAAAGCCAATTACTTTGCCTTCGGAATTTCGAGAATAGCTCCCCGGTTTCCGGAAGTTACCATAGCCTGATAGCGTGCCAGATATCCCGTCGTCACCTTTGGCTGATGGGGCTTCCATGCTGCCTTACGACGGCTCAATTCCTCGTCGGAGACATCCAGCTGGATCGACAGATTGTCGATATCGATCTCGATCGTATCACCTTCTTCGACCAGGGCGATCGGTCCGCCGACTGCAGCTTCCGGTGAGACATGACCGATCGATGCGCCACGGCTGGCGCCGGAGAAACGGCCATCTGTGATCAAGGCAACCGAATCGCCAAGGCCCATACCGGCGATCGCGCTGGTCGGATTCAGCATTTCTCTCATTCCGGGGCCGCCCTTAGGTCCTTCATAACGAATGACAACGACATCGCCGGGATGGATATCACCACCCTTGATGGCCTTGATGGCATCCTCTTCGCAGTCGAAAACTCTGGCCGGTCCAGTGTGCTTCATCATTTCGGGAACAACAGCCGAACGCTTGACAACAGATCCGTCCGGAGCGAGATTTCCCTTCAGAACGGCAAGTCCGCCGGTCTTCATATAAGGATTGTCTACCGGGCGAATGACTTCGGGGTTTAAATTTACGGCAGTAGAAATTGCCTGGCCAATCGTCTGACCGGTAACCGTCAGACAGTCCGTATGAAGCAGGCCGATATCCGCTAATTCCTTCATAACGGCATAGACGCCGCCGGCCTCATTCAGATCCTCCATGTAGGTCGGACCGGCAGGAGCCAGATGGCAGAGATTCGGGGTCTTCTCCGAAATCGGATTTGCAAAACTGATATCAAAATCGAAACCGATCTCATGGGCGATGGCCGGCAGATGCAGCATGGAATTGGTCGAGCAGCCCAGTGCCATATCCACCGTCAATGCATTTAAGATCGCATCCTTTGTCATGATCTGTCTAGCTGTAATGCCCTTACGGAAGAGGTCCATCACCGCATATCCGGCCTTCTTTGCCAGACGAAGTCTTGCAGAGTATACAGCCGGTATGGTTCCGTTCCCACGAAGACCCATACCCATGGCCTCGGTCAGGCAGTTCATGGAGTTTGCAGTATACATGCCGGAGCAGGAGCCACAGCTCGGGCACACATTTTCTTCATAATTACGAACTTCCTCTACAGACATCTTGCCGGCTGCATTGGCTCCGACAGCCTCGAACATGGAAGACAGGGATCTCTTCTTGCCATTGACATGGCCGGCCAACATAGGGCCTCCGGAAACGAAGACTGTCGGCAGATCGAGCCGGGCAGCCGCCATCAGAAGTCCCGGAACATTCTTATCACAGTTCGGGATCATAACCAGAGCATCGAACTGGTGGGCAATGGCCAGAGCCTCGGTCGAATCGGCGATCAAATCTCTCGTAATAAGAGAATACTTCATACCGATATGTCCCATGGCAATCCCATCGCAGACCGCAATGGCAGGAACAACGACCGGCATACCACCGGCCTCTGCAACGCCCATCTTGACGGCCTCCGTAATCTTATCCAGGTTCATATGACCCGGAATAATTTCATTAAAGGAGCTTACGATCCCTACGATTGGTTTCTGCATTTCTTCAGCGGTCCAGCCGAGAGCATTTAAAAGGCTTCTGGCCGGTGCCTGCTGCATTCCTGATTTCATATGATCTGATTTCATATGGGTCCTCCTTTGAGGTATTGATTCCAATGACAAGTAATCTTTTTATGAAATATTCTTCAAGTTATAATTGAATGATATTCACTTAATAATGATAATCATTTACTACAGGCAATTCAATAGAAATTTTAACTTTTATACGTTGAATTGTTGCCGTATATTTTATCACAAATAGTCAATTGTGGGTCAATATTCTGATTTGTATGCCGATTTATACAATTCCATTTCTTTTCCAAATAAAAAAAAGCCGGCAAGCGCCGGCAGTTGATCCAATCAGGCACCCACCCGATTGACGATCAGTCTCTTTCTATATCTTTCTTCCAGATCTGACAAAGCTCTCTTCGCCTGATGCCAGTCATTCCGATTGACGGAGATCACACATACCTCTTTATATCCCTTACTCCAGTTCCGAAGGAAAAAGGGAATATAAAGCCAGTTCAAAGAATAAGAAATGGAATGCTCCATCAACTGCCGGCAGGTATTCTTGCCTGCCAGATCATTATAGGTCTTACAAAGGATCACATCATAATCCATGTTTTTCCCATAGGTCAGCTTGTTTTTCATCTCTAGGTGTCTCCCCAATATCTGGTAATTAATAAACTTTATTCTACCAGTTCTTGCGATTGCAGAAAAGATGAAATTTCAAGTTTTTCCTTATTTTCCCTATTTGTTTTTCATGATAAATTTTATGAACTCCACTGCCTTCTTCTGATCCTTTGTTTTATTGCAGACACCAAGAATGGCAGCTGACTTCTGATAGGCCTTATATTTGGAAAGATAGGCCGAATCGTTGACAAGGATTCCAACCGGAACGGGGTCTTTCATCGCCGTCGGATCCGGAAGGATGTAAGTCGATAAAGCTTCCTTACCTTCTGCCTCTGCCAGAGAGATATCCTTCTCTCCCTTTCCCATGTTGTCCCCGGAATAGTCCTCGTCTTCATTTCCAATGGAATCCCGGTCGGCATAATAGATTTTTCCGGACAGGGCCTTTAATTCCTCATCTGACAGGACTTTCCTTAAATCAAGAAAAGCTCCGCCCGACATATATTTCTCATAATTCCATGCATCCATAATAGCTACATCGCAAGTTCCTGCTGACATGGAAGCCAGAATCGCACTCTGCACTGCAAGGTCAGTACTGTTAAAGCTGCTGCCTGGAGTCTGATAGCGGCTATTGTCAATATCCACGGTCTGATTCGAGTTCAAATCAAAAAGCTTGTTCAAATCCTTCGTCAGATCATCTCTCATTTGGGAAAGCGTATTTTCTTCTGCGGTGTGCTCTACATTTAAGAAGGTCACGCCAAAGACCTCATCCTTTTTGCTCATAAAAAAGTGAATGAGGTAGATCAAAACAAGTATGACCAAAAGAAAAATCAGGAAGGGCACTTTGTAATAGGTCCAGAAATAATCCAGCTGAGCCCTGATGCCCTTCCCTTTCATTTTGTCTCTCTGTACTTTAATTTCGTCCGATATCATGAATTACCGCCAAGAAAACAGTGTCATCGTTTCCGATATTTACTTCAATGCCAGAAGGTCTTTCACTGCCGTACCCTTCCGTAATACGGTCCCATGTTCCACAATCTCAAGAATGCCGGGAACATCAGCATAAAGGCTGTTTGCATGCTCAACGACCCGTAATGCTATTCCGGCCAGCTGTTTTCGATTTCTCTTGAGACGAATCTCCAGAAAATACATGCCCTGATAATAATAGAGTGTAGACTTCTCATCTTTCAGTTCGGGAAGTTGAGAAGCCAGCTCAATACAGTCTTCCAGGCTGTCTAACTGCGCCCAGAGCGGTAGATCCAGAATGTCATCCGGGTTTTCTTCCATGCTGCCATCGGAAGAATCCAAATGAATCATCGTAGGATCAGCATTGGCTGTCGAAGGATTTGTGCTGGCGGCTTGCTTGGAACTTTTCTGATTCTGGGAAGCAGAGGCTTCGGCCTGTAAAGTTGCCAAATGATTCTTCATTTCCGCGATCACATTCCGAATGGCGCTATCCTCATCATCCGAGATCATGAGAGAAATATCTCCGCTTGGCATCATGGTGAGCTGCACATTCAAAACATTGCCATTGGTACGGAAATCAACGGCATAGCGTGCTTCCTGCAAGATATATCGGAGGAAATCCTCGGCCTTTTCCCGATTATCCATAAGGTCATCGATCTGCAGACCCTTGGCATTCATCTCTTCCTGCGAAATAATACAACGGATGGAGTTATCGCTGATTTTTTGAAAACGCATAGGAAATACCTCCCTTCTTTCGAGTCTTTTCTAACTATTATTATAGAAGATTCATGGATGATTGCAAGTTTGACGAAGCCCTTGCAATGCTTGTACAGATATGGTAGACTATTTTAGTCGCGCAGGAGTGGCGGAATGGCAGACGCAGAAGACTCAAAATCTTCCGGTGGCAACACCTTGTGGGTTCAAGTCCCATCTCCTGTACTGGAGAGTAATACCATCCTTTCAAGGTTTCTTCCTTGAAAGGGTGGTATTTTATTTTTC
>JAQXPG010000122.1 GCA_029100405.1 Lachnospiraceae bacterium
ATTCCCATTCGTCTGATTTCCGTTCGTCGAGGTCTTGATTTCAAGCTCCGTACTTGCCGGTGTCTGGATCAGATTACTTCCCAGGGTCAGGGTGACAGAAACGACATGTTTTCCGGCTGCAAGTCCGCTGGCATCCACAGAACCGGTCAGTGTCGATCCATCCAACTGGTTCAGTTCCGTGCTCGGCCCGCTTATCGTAACGCTGACGGTACTACTTGTAAAGTTTCCGCCAAGGCCGCTGCCCAGATTCTGAATCGACAAATTTGCCGTCGGAACGTCGAATGCCTTCTGTCCCTCTTCCTTCAGCTTGACAGTGATTTTCGCCTTGCTGTCATCTGCATTGACAAGCAGGGCTCCCTCCGGCAGATAGGAAGTCAGATCAACCGTTGTCTCCCAGTTCGATGTAATATTCGAAAGATCAACAACATCCGGACCGATCTCAAGCGAAGTGATCCCTCCTAAGACATCCTTCGATCCGGAAATAGTGACTTCCTGCGGATCCACCGTGATTGAATCCAGTTCCTCTCCATTGGGCAGGCTTCCGCTGGTTTTCACGGTCACCGGAACGGTCTTACTATTTGAAATGGTGACTTTCAAATTGACCGTATCCGCCGAAAGCTTTAATTCTGACGTGTCGATCGTCTTGCCGGATTTGTCATAGAATTTTGGCACTGCCGAAACCGTCTGATCCTCGGAAATGCCATCCACATTGGCCGTTGCCGTGACGGTCTCTATTTTATTCACAATGCTCTTCGGCCCGTCCACCGTGATCACTTCCGGATCCGATTTCACCTGCGAAACGACATAGCCCGAGGCCGGCGTTCCGGTCGACCGGGCGTCTATCGTAAACTGGCTGGTCTGCAGATCGCCGAGCTTCAGACGGAGATAGTGAGGCGTTGCGGAAATAGAGACCGAGCTGGAATAATTCCTTGCGGAAATCGTGATAGGAATCTCATTATCATCTCCCAGATAGTTCATATCCGCTGTTGCCGTAAAATCCTTGTTGGTCAGCTTCTGCTGAATGGTTCTCTTGGCCGTAACACGAAAGGAAACCGTCTGAGATCCAATGACTTCATAATACTTGCCTTGATCCGTCAGGGTCTGGGCATTGATGATCCGGACATTGGTGGTATAAGTCTGCGTCGTTGAAGGGTTCTCAACATTGACAACAAAAAACCAGGTCAGGATAGCGATCACGATGGCGCTGATCTTTAAGCCCAGATTATTCAGGAAGATCTGATGGAGCCTTGCTTTGACTTTATTACTCATGGCCATCTCCTTCCTGCTTCTCGTTTTTGTCCTTATCTTTGGCCAGATCCTGGATCTGCTTCAGCATATCGGTCAACTGGTCGGCGGTAAGGTCATGATAGAGTTTTCCGTCCCTGGTAACGGAGATCATGCCGGTTTCCTCAGAAACAATGATGGTCGTTGCATCGGAGACCTCAGAGATACCGAGCCCGGCCCGATGGCGGGTACCCAGGGACTTGGAAATCTCCATGCTGTCACTTAAAGGCAGATAGCAGGTCGCTGCAACCACCCTGTCGCCACGAACGATCACGGCGCCGTCATGAAGCGGAGTGTTTTTCTCGAAAATATTAATGAGGAGCTGCCTTGTCACCAGGCCGTCTACCTCGATGCCGGTCCGGACATATTCGTTAAGCTGGATGTCACCCTCAATGACGATCAAAGCGCCGGTCTTCACGGCTCCCATTTCAAACGATCCTTTGACCAGTTCGGTCCTGGTCTTGTCGGAAAAGCGCCGGTCTGTATTTCTCCCGAAGTTAAAGGTAAAGATGCCGAAGATATTCTTCCTGCCCAGCTGTTCCAGGGCTTTTCGAAGTTCCGGCTGAAAAACGACGACCAGGGCGATCATTCCGAAATTCAAGAGGCGTTCGCCAAGCCAGAGGATGGTCGACATGCGAAGCAGTGCGGCTACCAGGAAAAAGATCACAATAATGAGGATGCCGCGAAACAGCATCCAGGCCCTTGTGGACTTGATCCATTTTAAGAATTGATAGAGGAAGAAGGCAATGATAATGATCTCAGCGACATCAGTCACATGGATGTCCGGGATCCCCATCTGGAAGTAATCTTCCAGAAAACCTTCCACTTGCTGAATAAACTTGGTCAACGCAATACCTTTCAACTAATTAATTATTCGTGATCTTCTTGACCGTCTTCTTTTCTTTCGGCATATGGACCTTGGGAACGGCAGTCACATAGTAATAATAATCATCATCCTCGTACTGGACCTTCTCGATCCGGCGGTAGTTCAGATCCATGAAGAAATAGGTCATGACAAGTCCGATGGCGAGAGAGAGCAGATTGCCGAGGAGCAGGCCTCCGATATCATCCCGGTTCCCTGTGAAGAGACAGCCGGCAAACATGATGACAAATTCCGCCAGAAGAGACGCTATGACCGCTATGACCCAGGAAAAGCGGATATGCGCCGTCCGAATCAGATAGGCGATCAGAAAAACCGCAATCACGGAAACCAGATAGAAGTAGAATTCCATATTCTGGAAGACCTGACTCATGAAGAGGTTCAGAAGGTTGCTATTGGACTGTTTGTCCGCCAAAAGTGCCTGATTATCCGATACGGTACGAATCATAAAGCTGACCAGACCGCCCACCACAATACCTGCGACATCGTTCAGCTGGCCCAGAAGTCCGTTTGCGACAGGAGTCATGAAAGGTAGACCGATCTGTCGAAATACGGGAAGCAGGATCAATTCATAGCTGGCTTTGGACTGGTAATGTGACAGGATCAGCCCGCCAAGGCCCATGGTCATGGCAATGATCACAGCTGCCGGGATCGAGATCACGCTGATATGAAGGAGAAGAACCACCGTCAGGACCAGCATACAGCCGGAGAAAGGCAGAAAAATCGAAAGCAGAATGATCAGTCCGTTCAGCATGGTACTGCCAAACAGGCCATCTACCGGAAAAGACCGTAAGATTGCCGACATGCTGATCAGCATAATGACTGCATTCCAGATCCTCCGGACCAGGTATTCATGACGTGATATAAAGGATCTCACAAGATCTCTGAACTGGATAAACTTTGGCATGCCTTGTCTCCTTATCTTGGGTTATATTTCTGATCGGGGGCTCTCCTGTTCCTCATCCTCATCGTACAAATCACGCAATTCATTCATGAGCTTGTCAAAAGACGCCCGCTTGGTTTTCGCCCTGTCATACGTCTTCCTGGCCTGGTGGCCGCTTGCCCGCATCAAAACAAAAAGAAAGAGGACATAGAAGACCAGCCCAAGGAAAAGGGCCATCAGCAATGTCGACGCGTGAATAGTCGTGATATAACGATAGAATACGAAGATCGAAACAGCCGTAAAAAGGACCAGATAGAGAAGTGTATCAATCACAAAGGATTGAAGCAGCCGCATGGAAACATAGTCTCTGGCGGTGTATTCTTCGGCGATTTCCAGATCCCTGTGATCCTTTTTATCGGAAAGCGCGATCTTCGTCATGAGTTTGACTCGTTTTTCATCCAGCATGGCTGTTTTCCCCTCTTGTTTCAGGTCTTTGGGCTGTCATTTTCTCTCCTGGAGTTTCAGGCCTTTTGGCTGTCATGTTCTCTCCTGGAAAGAGTCATTCGCTTCAGGCCTTTTGGCTGTAATGTCCTCGTCCGATGCAGATGCACAGGATATAGATCTGCCCGGCCCCGGCCTCGCGGAGAACGGTGCTGACCGCATCCACTGTCGCCCCAGTCGTATAAATATCATCCACAAGTAATATTCTATTTAATTTTACATCACTTGAATGGCATTGAAAAGCACGAAAAAGTGCCTGTTTCCGCTCTTCGGGAGCTAATGTTTTCAAGGCCGGCGTGTCCACTTCCCGGGTCAAAATGTCCTCCCGGCACTCGCACCCCAGAAATTCCCCCAGAGCCCGCCCGAAGACCGCCGCCTGGTTGTATCCCCTAATCCTCTGCTTCTTTGCAAACATCGGCACCGGAATAATGACCGAGGGCCGGCCTATCATTCGAAGCCATCCTCTTAAATCGGGATTTTTCATGGCATCTTTGGCAAAGATCAGCCCGTACTGCCTTCGATTCGAGTACTTGAAACGGTAGATCGCCTGTTTCATGATCCCCTGATAAATATAGACCGCTCTCCCGCTATCATAGACATGGGAATTTCTCCTGCAGTCGTCGCAGAGGATAGGAGCAGAGGCATTCCAGGCTTCCTCTCCCTGCCAGAGACGACTTGCCGATTTCCGATAAGAATTCCTTGCCAATTCCCGAACCATGTTTGCGGCATTCCCTTGACCTGCTTCTTCCCGGTATGGGTCTTCCAGGTTTCCCAGACTCAGCCGCTCTGCATTGACCTTCTTCCCACACTTCATGCAGACCGGTCCGGAAACCAATTCAATTTGCGGCCTGCATTTCTCACAAAATCCGATGCTGGTGATTGGAACTAACTCATCGCAGCCCGGGCAGCGCGGTGGAAACAAGAGGTTCCCGGCCAGATCCAGGGTCTTGCCCCATGGCCCTTGCTGTAATCCTGATCTCTTCCTTTTCCTTTCAAGCACCTTACCCCATAGGCCCGATCGCCCGCCTGCCTTCTCTCTAATCCTTTCCAGCACCTGCCCCCAAAGGCCCGATCGAGCGCCCGCCTTCTCTCTAATCCTTTCCAGCACCTGCCCCCAAAGGCCTGGCTGCCTGCCTGCCTTCTCTCTTTTCATAACTCTCCCCTTCTGTGAAAAAATTTTAATACCTATCTGCCCATTTGACAGTACCGGCGAATCAAGCTATATTTACGATTGCCGGAACAATTCATAAGAGGTCATACGATGCATATCATGCGTAATTTTTTAAAGCAAAATTCTAAACAGGCCAAGCGGGCAATGGCCCGAAATTCACTTGCCAAAAGGGCCCTTGCCAGTGCCCTCTGCGGCATGCTTTCTGTCAGCCTTCTGGCAGGCTGCGCCGACAAGAAGACGAATTCCACGGCGAAATATAAACCGATCTCAGATTCGGATGATACCAACTATTCGATTGCCCTTCTTGCGACGGAATCGAACGACCGCACTTCCAGCATTCAGGCCGGCTTTCGCGATGCTCTGACAGACACGCTTGGTGAAAAGCACTACACGCTCACCATCCAAACCGCAGACGACCAGCATTCGGTATCTTCTCTGGCATCTCAGATTGTCAATGCCGGTTCCTCTGACGAAGAGAATGAGCTTCTCGGCTCGTCTTCCAAAGAGAACAAGACCTATGCCCTGCTTGCCGCCGAAGGCACATCTGCACTTACCGCGGCTTCAGAAAGCACTTCCAGTCTTCCGATCGTTGCCATGGATGTCTTAAATATCCGAAATACCCTCCACCTCCAGGGTGACAGTTGGAGCGATCCTACGAGCATGAACATCACCGGGATCTCATCGAAGATCCCCTTGGCGGACTATATTTCCATGATGATCGAAGCCACAAAGAATGTCACATCTGTCGGTCTGCTTTACAGTCCCGACGACAGCGACGCCATCGCCCAGAACGAAACCATGGAGACCTACCTGACCGAAGCCGGAATCCCCTGGAAGGAATACGAACTCCAGTCAACCATTGTTGCCAAGTCTGCGTTGAAAAATGCAACCCAAAGCGGCACTTCCAATGAAGTCATTCTGCCCAACAAGATTGTAGCGCCCAACTCTGTAGCCGGAACTTACAGTACCCCGGAAGACCTCGTGGGTGCCGATCTTCAGGGATTGAATGACACTTCCAGTGCCCGGACACCGAAGCAGTCAGACAACTGGTACAAGAGCCCCGCACAGGGTTCTACGGATCCCAATGCAACCGGGACTACCGGCCTTCCATCCCCTGCCCCGGCCCCTGTTACGGAGGAAAGCATCACCGCAGCAAATACTGCGATTCTCCAGACGGCAGCCAGCGAATGCAGCGCTCTGATCCTTCCGCCCAACAGCTACTTAAGAGACCAGTCCAAGCTGATCTCCGACATCGGAACATCTGCCGGTGTTACGACCCTTGCCGGTGATCTGGATGCCGGAAGCAATATGGCCGTCACCATGTATCTCGACCCCTATGCCATTGGTTATGCCGCCGGCCAGCAGGTCTACCGGATCCTGGTCGGAAATGAAACCCCGGGCAACATGGAGATTGAATCCGTTCCCGGTTCCACCCTGGCCAAGCTCTATAATCCGGATATCTGCCAGAAATTGCATCTGACCCTCGGAAAATCCTTCCATTCGATTTCTGACTATCTGGCCGAACATCCATCCGGATCCACTACCGAACGAATTACAAATGAAGATAGCTCAAAGAGCAAATAAATGTTCCTCCCCGAGAAGGTCTCGGGGAGGTTTTTATTGCCCTTGTCGTGGCAGGTTCTCCAGAATCCGGTCTTTCAAACCCGTATCCCGGCGCATCTCCGAGGCATTGGCGATCATGTTTCGGAAAACCCGGTCATCTCCAATAATGACAACACATTTCTTCGCCCTGGTTACCGCTGTATAAAGGATATTCCGGTTCATAAGAGGCTGCGGCCCGCTCAAAAGCGGGATCAGAACCGCCGGATATTCGGATCCCTGCGATTTATGAATCGTCACAGCATAGGCCAGCTCCAGATCCGACAACTCCTTCAGATCATAATCCACCAGCCGTTCATCATCAAAAGCCACGGTCATACTGCTGGTATAGAGGTTGATCTCCCTGATGATCCCCATATCCCCGTTGAAAACACCGCTGCCACTATCCTGAACGATGCCGTTTTCCCCTTCGATCCGCCATTCTGTCTGATAGTTATTGTGGATCTGCATGACCTTGTCCCCCTCGCGGAAGATCCGATCTCCGCTGCCGAATTCCGCCTTATCGGGTCCCGGCGGATTCAGGCGCTCCTGAAAGACCTGATTCAGATGGTCCACACCCGTCAGTCCCTTCCGGGTCGGCGTCAGGACCTGCAATTCCAGCGGTTTCGCCCCGACATAGGCCGGCAGGTTGCCCTGGATATAATGCAGCATGAGTCCGATGATGGCATTGGCATCATAACGTTTCAGGAAAAAGAAATCCCGGCTCTTATTGTCCAGGCGGATCTCCTCACCATGATTGATCCGGTGGGCATTCATGACGATGTCCGACTCCGTCGCCTGACGGAAGATCTTGTCCAGCCGGACGACCGAAAAGCAGCCGGAATCAATGATGTCCCTCAGAACATTTCCCGGTCCGACCGAAGGCAGCTGGTTCACATCGCCGACAAGAATCAACCTGGCCTCCGTCGGCATGGCGCAAAGCAAGGCATGGAAGAGATAGATATCCACCATGGACATTTCATCGATGATCACCACATCCGCTTCCAGCGGATTTGTCGAATTCCGCTCGAAAAGGTCCGCCCTTTCTCTCTCCCCGTCAAATGCAGACCCTTCTTTTCCCTCCTCTTGTCCACCTCCATGCACTTCCAGCATGCGGTGGATAGTCCTGGCCTCGTAGCCGGTCGCTTCGGTCATTCGTTTGGCTGCCCGCCCGGTCGGCGCAGCCAGCATGATGTCACAATCTTCTTTCCGGAAATATTCGATCATGGCCTTGATGGTCGTCGTCTTACCGGTTCCCGGTCCGCCGGTCAAAATGAAGACCCCGCGGCTGGCTGCCTGCCGCACTGCCTCTCTTTGCTTCTCATCGAGGTCGAGGCCGCTCTCCTGCATGGTTTCATCCAGCCGGCGCTCGAATTCCGGATCTTGTGCAGAGATTCTGTCCCGCTCCTGCTTTCCATCTTCTCTCGAAAAGGATCCGGTTGGATGATCCGGCACATACCCTTCCAACTGGTCTGCCTTTTCATCCAAGGCCAGAAGCATACGGGCAGAAGATTCCTCCAGCCGATAGAGGGCTGTGGTATAGATCTCCTCGCCTTCCACGACACGGATTTTTTTGTCGACAAGAAGTCCATCCAATATCTGGTCCAGATTGTCCACTTCCATGCCAAGAAGGTTGGTAAGGTCCCCTCGGAGATCGTCTTTCCTTAAGAAGGTGTGACCACGGCCGGCAGCCGTGTTCAAAACATAGAGGATGCCACAGCGGGCCCGGTAGTCACTGTCTGCCTGGATTCCGACCCGCTGGGCGATCTCGTCTGCGACGCGGAAACCGATCCCCCGGACTTCCTCTGCCATGCGGTAAGGATTGGTCTCCAGGACCTCCCTTGTGCCGATCCCATAAGTATCATAGATCCGAACAGCCAGATTGCCCTGGATCCCGTACTTGGCGAGATAGAGCATAGCCGCGCGGAGATCCCTTTTTTCGATCATCTGGTCTGATATTTCCATGGCCTTATTCATGGAGATCCCCTTCACCTCGCTCAGGCGCTCGGGCTCCTCCTCCATAATACGAAAGGTGTCATCACCGAATTTTCGCACGATCCGGGCAGCCAGAGCCGGGCCGATCCCCTTGATGGCGCCGGATCCGATATAACGGCGGATGGCATCCCGGTCGGTCGGAATGGTCTCTTCGTAAGACGTCATCTTGAACTGGCGGCCGTAATTCGCATGATCCACATACTCTCCATAGAGGTTCAGCGATTCGCCTTCAGAAACTGCAGGGAAGATCCCCGTTGCCGTGACCTCCAGTCCTTCTTCGGTCTTTATTTCTAAAACGGTATAACCATTATCCGCATTCCGGAAAATAATATTGGATACATAGCCGCTCAAACCCGGCGTCTGCTCCGCTTCCTGATTCCTTCTTGCCTCGTCTGCCATTTCTATTTCCTATTCTCTACTGACTACTCCCACGGACAAGCCCGTGGGTTTTACGCCACAATTTATCACTGTTCTGCCAAAATTCATCTGTGATAGAGCTGAAACAAGATCTATTCTATCCTTCCATGGAAATTCTCGTTTCATCATGACTTATCTAAACTGCCCAAAAGTTAAAAAATCCCCCGGGCAGGGTTCTCCTGTGTCAGTCACTACAGGAGAGATCCCGTCCGGGGGCAAATTGTTACTCGATATCCTTGTGGTCTCCGGCTAAGAACTCGATATACTTACCGGTTCCGATGGCAACGCAGGTCATAGGATCATCTGCTGTGATCGTATTGATTCCGGTACGCTCCTCCATCAGCTGTTCCAGTCCACGGAGCAGGGAGCCGCCACCGGTCAGAACGATTCCTCTCTCGGAGACATCGGCTGCAAGTTCCGGAGGGGTCTTCTCCAGTACGCTGTGAACAGCCTCTACAATCTGAAGGGTCGGCTCACGAAGGGCTTCCTCGGTCTCTTCGGAAGAGACTTCAATGGTCTTCGGAAGTCCGGTTACCAGGTTACGTCCTCTGACGTCCATGGTCATCGGCTCAGGAAGCGGATAACAGGTTCCAACCTGGATCTTAATATCTTCTGCGGTACGCTCACCGATCAGGATATTGTGCTTCTTTCGCATATAACGGACAATGGCTTCGTCGAAGTCATCTCCGGCAATCTTAATCGAGGTAGAGACAACGGATCCACCCAGAGAAATCACAGCGATATCTGCAGTACCACCACCGATATCTACGATCATATTTCCACAAGGTCTGGAAATATCGATTCCTGCACCAATGGCTGCGGCGATCGGCTCTTCAATGATGGAAACCTCTCTTGCGCCGGCTGCATATGTCGCATCTTCAACGGCACGTTTTTCGACCTCGGTAACACCTGACGGAACGCAGACCGAAATCCGCGGTTTCCGATAAGACTTCCGACCCAGTGCCTTCTGAATGAAGTACTTGATCATCTTCTCTGTTACGGTGTAATCAGAGATAACACCCTGACGTAAGGGACGAACAGCTACAATATTACCCGGAGTACGTCCGAGCATCAGACGAGCTTCTTCACCGATTGCCTTGATCTTATTCGTATCACGATCAAAAGCAACAACCGACGGTTCCTTTAATACAACGCCCTTCCCCTTAACATAAACGAGGATACTGGCGGTTCCAAGATCGATTCCGATATCAGTTGATACCATTTGGATGGCTCCTTTCAAGTGGTCAATGAAAATGTGGGATATGATTCAACCGGATGCTTGCGAGAATATCATAACAATGCCGATCCGGACTTCTATCCATCCTTTCTGATCTGCATTTCATGCTTTATCCGACAAGTTTTCATCCTGGCGTATCAGGCTTATGGTTCAGTGCGCCCAAAAACGCACTATGAACATATTATACCCACTTTCGGGCTAAATTCAACCACCAAACCGCCAGTTCCCTGCACGATTGGAAATTTCTCCAAAGATTTCATGATGTCTTTTTCCAGCCGTCGTAATGTCTCATCATCTTTGCCCATCGCAATGTCTCATCATCTTTGCCCATGGCAATTTTATCAGACAGGAGACATACGATGCCCTCATTCCATTCTAAGATCTAATCTATTCCATTTCGTAATAAATAATAATAGTTATTATTTATTTTATGAATCGTTCACAGAATGTTCACAATTTCTTATTTATCAGAGCATAGTATAAAGATGTACTAGCTAACAGGCTAATATAATTTTTCATAACTCCGCCACGGGACGCACATCCCGTGGCACTCCCCGTTTACAGAAGCCGCCCCATTGATCTTTGAATCGGTGGGGCGGTTTTTTTACATTCCTTTATGATTTTGTTTTCACCGGCTTATTTCGTATTTGTCCCCTTCAAATACTTCTTCAGATACTGCCCGGTATAGCTCTCCTGAATCGAAACGATCTCCTCCGGCGTTCCGGTTGCCACAATGGTTCCGCCGCCGTCACCACCTTCCGGCCCCAGATCAATGATATAGTCGGCCGTCTTTATGACATCGAGATTGTGCTCAATGACCACAACGGTATTTCCGCTGTCCGACAGCTTTCTTAAGATCTCGACCAGCTTATTGACATCTTCGAAATGCAGACCGGTCGTTGGCTCGTCCAGCACATAGATCGTCTTTCCTGTCCCGCGGCGGCTAAGCTCAGTCGCCAGCTTGATTCTCTGGGCTTCTCCTCCGGACAGCTGAGTCGAAGGCTGACCGAGCCGGATGTAGCCCAGACCCACATCATAGAGGGTCTGGATCTTCCGTGAGATGGATGGAATATTCTGGAAGAAATCCAATGCCTCTTCCACGGTCATATTTAAGACGTCATAGATGGACTTGCCCTTATATTTCACCTCCAGCGTCTCTCTGTTATAACGCTTTCCATGGCAGACTTCACAGGGGACATAGACATCCGGAAGAAAGCGCATCTCGATTTTCTTGATGCCGTCCCCGCTGCAGGCCTCGCATCGTCCGCCCTTGACATTAAAGGAAAACCTTCCCTTGGAATAGCCCCTTGCCTTGGCATCCGGCGTTCCGGCGAAGAGTTCCCGGATCATATCGAAAACACCTGTATATGTTGCAGGATTCGACCTCGGTGTCCGGCCGATCGGAGACTGGTCTATATTTATGATCTTATCCAGCTGCTCGGCGCCAATCAGCTTACGAAATTTGCCGGGGATGGTTCGTGCTCTGTTGAGCTTTCTGGCCAGGGCCTTATAGAGGATCTCGTTGATCAAAGACGACTTTCCGGAGCCGGAGACACCGGTCACAACCGTCATGATTCCTAAGGGGATCTTGACATCGATATTCTTCAGATTGTGTTCTTTCGCGCCCTCGATGGTCAGCCAGCCGGTCGGTTTGCGGCGGATCTGTGGCACAGGCACCGCCCGCTTCCCCGAAAGGTACTGGCCGGTGATGGACTTGGGGTTCTTCATCAGATCCTCCGCCGTTCCCGTTGCTACGATCTCGCCGCCGTGCTCGCCGGCGCCCGGGCCCACATCCACTATGAAATCGGCCGCCCGCATGGTATCCTCGTCATGCTCGACCACGATCAGGGTATTGCCCAGGTCGCGAAGCCCTTTCAAGGAAGCCAGAAGCTTGTCATTGTCCCTCTGATGGAGACCGATCGATGGCTCGTCCAATATATAAGCCACACCAACCAGGCCGGAGCCGATCTGGGTAGCCAGACGGATCCGCTGCGTCTCACCGCCGGACAAAGTCGCCGTTGCCCGGGACAGAGACAGGTAGTCCAGTCCGACATCCTTCAGAAAACGTACCCTTCCCTTGATCTCCTTCAAAATCGCATCGCCGATCAGATGCTGCTGGGGGGAAAGCTTCAGGTCTTCGAGCCAGGGACCCAGATCCCGGATGGCCAGAGTCGTCACTTCATAGATATTTTTGTCGCCGACCGTTACGGCCAGAGAAGACGGCTTCAGCCTCTGCCCATGACAGGTCCGGCACTCATCCATGACCATGAATTCCTCATAGGACTGGCGCGCCGCATCGGAAGAAGCCTCCCGGTAACGGCGGTGCATATCATTGATCAATCCCTCGAACTGAACCATATAAGTGCCCTCGGACCGCTGGCCCTTGTAATGCACGGCCACAGACTTTGGAAATCCGTGGAGAAACATAGACCGGATCGATTCATCCAGTTCTTCGTATGGCGTATCCAGCGAGAAGTCATAGGCTTCGGAAAGCGCCACGAGAAGTGCATGGGTGAAACTGTCTGACTTCGAAGAGGACTGCCAGCCCGGACACTGTACGGCTCCCTGATTGAAAGACAGGGTCTGATCCGGAATCATCAGCGATTCATCGAATTCCATATGGTAACCCAGGCCGGAGCATTCCGGACAGGCACCGAAAGGATTGTTGAAGGAGAAGGACCGGGGCTCGATCTCATCAATGCTGATCCCGCAATCCGGACAAGAGAAGGAATCCGAGAAATTCAAAGTTTCTCCATCTACGACCTGTACCTGGAGGAGACCATTTGCAAGTTTCAAAACATTTTCGATGGAATCCGTCAGACGCTTTTCGATCCCCGCCTTCACCACAAGGCGGTCTACAACGATCTCAATATTGTGCTTTTGGTTTTTATTTAACTGGATCTCATCTTCCTGGAGCTCGTACTGACTGCCGTCGATAATGGCCCGGACATAGCCGGATTTCCTTGCTCTCTCCAGAAGTTTCTCATGGGTGCCCTTCCGTCCGCGAACGACCGGGGCAAGAAGGAGGATCTTGGTCCGCTCGGGAAGTTTCATGATCTGGTCCACCATCTGATCGACTGTCTGCCGCTGAATGACGCGGCCGCAGTTGGGGCAATGGGGAATGCCTGCTCTGGCATAGAGGAGCCGGAAATAATCATAGATCTCCGTTACGGTTCCAACCGTGGATCTGGGGTTGTGGTTGGTCGATTTCTGGTCAATGGAGATGGCCGGAGGCATCCCTTCGATCTTGTCCACATTCGGTTTCTCCATCTGTCCCAGGAACTGGCGGGCATAGGAGGAGAGGGACTCCATATAACGGCGCTGACCCTCTGCAAAAATTGTATCAAAGGCCAGGGAGGACTTTCCGGACCCGGACAAACCTGTAAAGACGGTAAAGCTGTCCCGGGGAATATCCACGGAAACATTCTTCAGATTGTGCTCATTGGCTCCCCGGACTTTAATATATTTGATGTTCTTCTTATCCATTCTTCCTGCTTTCTTATGGGATGATATGCGCGTGGAATGATCTGTGCGTGGCAGGCGCTACTTCCACCATGCTATGACATGCATTATTCTCGTGGTACTTTCAATCCATGCCTGAGAGGGCTTGCCCCTGTCTCAGTGCCTGGTTCGACGGCGTTTTCCACCAGATGCCTTACGGTCCGCCTGGTCCACTTCCAGGTCACGCAGCATATTCTTGACCTCGATCAGGCGATCCCGGTATTCGGCTGCGATCTCGAAATTCAAATCTGCCGCGGCATCGTCCATCTTCTTCTTGTACTTGTCAGCCAGTTCCCGAAGTTCAGACAGATCCATATCTTCCGGTTCTTTGGAGAAGGTCTCCTTCTCTTCCTTTGCCAGGGCCTTGGAAACCGACATCACTTCACGAACCGCCTTCTGTATGGTGGTCGGCGTAATGCCATGGGCTTCATTATAGGCTTTCTGAATGCTTCGTCTCCGGTTGGTCTCGTCGATTGCCGCCCGCATGGAATCCGTAATGGTATCGGCGTACATGATGACATGTCCTTCGGAATTTCGTGCCGCCCGGCCAATGGTCTGGATCAGAGAGGTCTCCGACCGGAGGAAGCCTTCCTTATCCGCATCCAATATGGCAACCAGAGTGATCTCCGGTATGTCCAGTCCCTCTCGAAGAAGGTTGATTCCAACCAGAACATCGAAGACATCCAGTCTTAGATCCCGAATGATCTCTGCACGTTCCAAAGTATCGATATCCGAATGGAGATACTTGACCCGAATGCCGAGTTCCTGCATATAAGTGGTCAGATCCTCTGCCATCCGCTTGGTCAAAGTCGTGATCAATACCTTATGGTGGTTCTTGGTTTCCTTCTTGATCTCAGAAATCAAGTCATCGATCTGGCCCTCGACCGGCCGCACGGAAATTTCCGGATCCAGAAGTCCGGTCGGACGGATGATCTGCTCTGCCCGAAGCATCTCATGCTCCTTCTCGTAATCGCCGGGAGTCGCCGAAACGAAGAGCATCTGGTCAATTTTCTGCTCGAATTCCTCGAACTTCAGCGGTCGGTTATCCATCGCTGAAGGCAGACGGAAGCCGAAATCTACCAGGGTCTGCTTTCGGCTTAAATTTCCGAAATACATGCCGCGAAACTGGGGCAGGGTAATATGAGACTCGTCCGCAATGATGAGATAGTCATCGCCGAAATAATCCAGAAGGCACATGGGCGGCTCGCCCGGTTTCTGGCTTGTCATATGGCGGGTGTAATTCTCGATACCGGAGCAGAAGCCGGTTTCCCGAAGCATCTCAATATCGAAATTTGTCCGCTCCGCAATTCGCTGGGCCTCGATCAATTTGCCCTCGTGCTTAAAATATTTGACCCGTTCCTCTAATTCTTTCTCTATGGAATCACAGGCCTTGTTCATGGTTTCCTGGGGAACGACATAGTGAGAGGCCGGAAAAACCGGGGCATGAGTGACTTCTGATTTAGCGGTCTGGTTGACCGGGTCCATCTCTAAGATCCGGTCGATCTCGTCGCCGAAAAATTCCACCCGATAGAAGTAATCCGAGGTCGTCGCCGGGAAAATGTCGAGCACATCGCCGTGAACCCGGAAGGTGCCACGGGTGAAGTCCATGTCGTTTCGGATGTACTGCATGTTGATGAGGGAGGAGATGACCTGATCCCGGTCGATCTCCATGCCCGGACGCAGGCTGACCATCATATTCTCATAGTCATCCGGCGAACCGATGCCGTAAATGCAGGAAACCGAGGACACAATAATGACATCCTTCCTCTCGGACAAAGATGCGGTCGCCGAGAGACGCAGCTTATCGATCTCGTCATTGATAGCCGAGTCCTTGGCAATATAGGTATCGGTCGATGGCACATAGGCCTCCGGCTGGTAATAATCATAGTAGGAGACGAAATATTCCACGGCATTTTCCGGGAAGAACTCCTTCATCTCCCCATAGAGCTGGCCGGCCAGAGTCTTGTTATGGGAAATGATCAAAGTCGGTTTCTGCAAGGCCTGGATGATATTAGCCATGGTAAAGGTCTTTCCGGATCCGGTGACACCCTGGAGGGTCTCGAACTGGTTTCCTTCCCGAAAGCCCTGAACAAGTTTGTCTATGGCCTGAGGCTGATCTCCGGTTGGTTTATATTTCGAATGAAGTTGAAACTGCATTTTGTGCTCCTTCGAGAAAATGCTATTTGTGTCACAAGTCCTGTTTACCAGTCATTTATGCTGTCGTTTCACTATTCTGGCACCCGAATAATGCTATGCGTGTCAGAAGTATTGTTTACCAGTCATTGATGCTGTCGTTCCACTATTCTAGCACCCGAATGTATGTTTGTCATCTGCTTACAGGCGGATTTCACTCTTATTTAATATCTAAAAGGGGCCTAAAAAAGGCGAGTGCCCTTCGCACTCGCCTTTCTTCATTCTATTCTGCAAATCTGCCGTGGCAATTCTTATACTTCTTGCCGGATCCGCAAGGGCAGGGATCGTTGG
This sequence comes from Lachnospiraceae bacterium, assembly GCA_029100405.1. GTDB lineage: Bacteria > Bacillota > Clostridia > Lachnospirales > Lachnospiraceae > Lachnocurva. Next base: position 15,953 of record JAQXPG010000122.1, read on the forward strand.
GGTAGATCTTCTTTGCCTTGCGGCGCTTGGGTCCGCGGACATCCGGACCTTCTTCCTTATTGGTTGCTGTCTCTTTGGCAACCTCTTCCCGCTCGATCTTCTTTTCTACACGGATGCGGAAGAGCATCTGAACCGTATCATGCTTGATGGCGTCGTTCATCTCATCCATCATGTCATAAGAAATCATCTTGTACTCGTCGACCGGATTTCTCTGGCCATAAGCCTGGAGACCGATTCCCTGCTTGAGCTGTTCCATGTCATCGATCTCATTCATCCACTTCTGATCGATCACACGAAGAAGGACGACACGCTCGACTTCACGGAACTGTTCGGGATCCGGGAACTCAGCTTCCTTGTCGTTATAATATTTCTCGGCACGCTCATAGATCTTATCGGAAAGGTCGCTAGCCTTCTTGACATCTGAAAGGTCCTCTTCCCGAATCGGCTGGAGGGGAAGGACCTCCAGAAGGAGGTTATTGAGTTCGTTCAGATCCCAGTCTGCCTTCTCGACATCATCCGAGCAGACCTTGGCAATATCCTGGTTTATGATATCCCGTGTCATGCTCTGGATCTGGGACTTCATATTTTCTCCGGCCAGGACCCGTCTTCTCTGCTTATAGATCATCTCACGCTGTTCGTTCATGACCTGATCATATTCGAGCAGGTTTTTACGAATTGCGAAGTTATTAGACTCGATCTTCTCCTGGGCCCTCTCGATTGCGGAAGAAAGCATCTTGTGCTGAATCCTCTGGCCTTCCGGAACACCGAGATTCTCGAAGACTTTGATCAGACGTTCCGATCCGAAGAGCCGCATCAGATCATCCTCCAGGGAAATGAAGAACTGAGATTCACCCGGATCTCCCTGTCGTCCGGAACGTCCGCGCAGCTGGTTATCAATTCGACGGGATTCATGTCGCTCGGTTCCGACGATCTTCAGGCCGCCGGCTGCTCTGGCGTCATCGTCCAGCTTGATATCGGTACCACGGCCTGCCATGTTCGTCGCAATGGTAACGGCTCCATGTTTTCCGGCCTGGGCAACAATGGCAGCTTCTTTCTCATGATACTTGGCATTCAGAACTTCATGCTGAATTCCTTCCCGGCTCAGCATTCTGGACAGGAGTTCGGAAACATCGATATTTACGGTACCGACAAGGACCGGCTGTCCCTTTTCGTGGGATTTCTTTACTTCTTCGACGACCGCTTTATATTTCTCAGCCTTGGTCTTATAAACAGCATCTTCGTGGTCGACACGGATGACCGGCTTATTGGTCGGAATGGTGACAACGTCCATGCCGTAGATATCACGGAATTCCTGCTCTTCGGTCGCTGCGGTACCGGTCATGCCGCCCTTCTTATCGTACTTGTTGAAGAAGTTCTGGAAGGTGATCGTTGCAAGCGTCTTGGATTCGCGGTTGACCTTGACATGTTCCTTGGCTTCGATTGCCTGATGAAGTCCGTCGGAATAACGGCGGCCCGGCATGATTCGTCCGGTAAAACCATCAACGATCAGGACTTCGTTGTCTTTGACTACGTAATCTTCATCCCTCTTCATCAAATTATGCGCACGAAGGGCCAGAATAACGGTATGCTGGATCTCCAGATTCTCCGGATCCGCAAGGTTGTCGATGTGGAAGAACTGCTCGACCTTCTTCACACCCTGCTGAGTCAGAGTGACAAACTTGTCCTTCTCATTGACGATATAATCGCCGGTCTCCTTCTGTTCAACGCCCATGATGGCATCGATCTTGGAAAACTCAGGCAGGTCCTCCCCTCGCTTCATCTGGCGGGCTAAGACATCACATAATTCATAGATCTTGGTGGATTTTCCGCTCTGGCCGGAAATGATAAGCGGAGTTCGTGCTTCATCGATCAGAATGGAGTCCACCTCATCGATGATGCAGTAATGCAGACCGCGCTGAACTTCGTCTTTCTCATAGACAGCCATGTTGTCTCGGAGGTAATCGAATCCCAGCTCGTTATTGGTAATGTAAGTGATGTCGCAGTTGTAGGCTTCCTGACGCTCTTCCTTGTCCATAGAATTCAGGACACAGCCAACAGTCAGGCCCAGGAAACGATGGACCTGACCCATCTCATCCGCGTCTCGTTTTGCCAGATAGTCATTGACGGTTACAACATGAACGCCTTTGCCTTCCAGGGCATTTAAGTAGGAGGGAAGGGTTGCCACCAGGGTCTTTCCTTCACCGGTACGCATCTCGGCGATTCGTCCCTGATGAAGAATGATGCCGCCCATCAGCTGAACCTTGAAAGGCTCCATACCAAGTACTCGCTTGGCGGCTTCCCGAACGGTTGCGAATGCTTCCGGCAGGAGCTGATCCAGGGTCTCTCCCTTGGCCAGGCGGTCCTTGAATTTCTGGGTTTGTCCCTGCAGCTCTTCATCTGACATTGCCTGCATGGTTGGCCGCAATTTCTCAATCTTCTCAACGGTCGGCATGATCCGCTTTAATTCATGATCGGAATGCGTGCCGAAAATCTTCGTCATAAGTCCCATTGAATGCTAATCTCCTTTGTCACTTGATCCTTATATGCTTTC
>JAQXPG010000123.1 GCA_029100405.1 Lachnospiraceae bacterium
CCAGCTTTGGCTGAGACATGGTTCCGGTCAGATCTTCCTTATAAAGAATCATGGTTCCGGCATAGCTTTTCCTTGCCGGCGCAACCGATGAAACCCATTCCACCTGATATCCAGGGAAAAATTCCTCCAGCGCCGCCTTATGTTTCTTATTGGGACCGGTTGCCGGCAGCTTGGTTTCCTGAATGGCGATCACATCCGGATCTTCACCGGCGATGGTCCAAAGCACGTTTCTCGAAAGCTCGGCCCGCGGTGAATCCGATGTCAGAGCCGCATTTAATGAGTCAATGTTCCATGAGATGAATTTCATATTAAGTTCCTTTTTGTGAATTTTCCTCAACTATTTAAACTGTATGATTGTATACAATTTTACAGTTCCTTCTCGATTTCCTTTTTCAGATTTGCGAACTTCTCCAGCCGGTCCTTGGTAACCTCCGGATAATGGGGATCCATGTCTTCCAGGGTCTTTCGGATGATTTCACTGACCAGATAGCGCATATACCATTTATGGTCGGCCGGAATGACAAACCAGGGCGCATCCTTTGTCGCGGTTTCATTGATGGCATCCTCAAAGGCCTCCTGATAGGCATCCCAGTAGCCCCGCTCTTCCCAGTCGCTTTCGGAGAACTTCCAGTTTTTCTTCGGCTCCTCGATCCGGGACAGGAAACGCCGTGCCTGCTCTTCCTTTGAGACATGCAGGAAAATCTTCACGGTACGGATACTGTTATGGTAGAGATATTCTTCGTAATGGCAGATATCCTTATAACGGTTCTTCAGGATCTCGTCCGGATTCAATCGGTCAGCATGAGCCTGAGAAAGATATAGCTTCTTGACCTTTGCGATCAGGACGTCTTCATACTGGGATCTATTGAAGATGGCGATTTCGCCCTTGGCCGGAACCTGCTGTTCGATCCGCCAGAGGAAATCATGGGCCAGGTCCTCCGAGGACGGAGCCTTAAATGCTGCCTCATGAACTCCGTGCGGACTCAGGCAGGTCAGAACCGAACGGATGGTTCCGTCTTTTCCAGCCGCATCCATTGCCTGGAAAAGGAAGATCACGCCTTCTTTTTTCGCAGCATAGAGCTTTGCCTGGAGATTATCCATGACAGCATCATTTTCCGCCATTTTCTTCAGTGCCTGCTCCTTATCCGGACAGAGACTGGTCTCATTGGTGGATGAATCCTTGATTGAGAATTTCCGGCTTCCGTCGAAGCGGTATTTCTCAAAGAGCTTCTTTTCAAATTCCTTATCGTTTTTCTTTCCGTCATTTCCCATGGCTCGCACCTCCTAAGAACATTCCACGATTCGTGGGCTTGTTACTTTTATTCAAGTTCTTAAATAAAAAGCTGGTGATGTCGACTGTTGCAAATTCCTGAGAAATTATGATATTACTCGAACCTTTCCGCAATCTCCTTCAGGTTGTCGATGATCGGCAGATGCTGAGGGCAGATGCCTTCGCACTGGCCGCAGGCAATGCAGGCGGATGCAGGATTTCCGTTCTTGGAAAGCTCCTGATAGCGCTTGAGATCGGCTGCATGGTCGGAACCCTCCCGCTTCTCCTGATTGTATACAGAGAAGAATTCCGGAATGGTGATATTCATCGGACATCCCGGTGTGCAGTAATGACAGGCCGTGCAAGGGATTGTGATACCGGAATTGATAACATCTGCTACCGCATGAACGGTGGTCAGTTCCAACTTGTTCAAGGGCTTGAAATCCTCCATAAAGGAAGTGTTGTCTTCGAGCTGGTCTATATTTGACATACCGGAAAGAACCATCTTCACATTGGGAAGGCTGGCTGCAAAACGGATGGCCCAGGAGGGAATGGACATCTTGGGATCCAGATTCCGAAGCATGGTCTCTGCTTCCGCGGGGACTTTCGCCAGGGTTCCGCCCTTGACCGGTTCCATGACGATCACCGGTTTATTGTGCTTGACACAAACTTCATAATTCTTTCGGGACTGGATCTTCTCGGACTCCCAGTCGAGATAATTGATCTGAAGCTGGACGAATTCCATCTCCGGGTGCTTTGTCAGGATCTCATCCAGAAGTTCGGCATCCGCATGGAAGGAGAAACCGATATGACGAACAAGGCCAGCCTTCTTCTTGTCCTGGATCCACTGGAAAACATCGAGATCTTCGTATTTCTGAATATTTTCCCGCTCGATATCATGAATCAGATAATAATCGAAGTAGCTGACGCCGGTTTTCCTCCGCTGTTCATCGAACACCTTGTCCCGCTCTTCTTTGGTATTGAAGAATCCGGCATGGAGCTTGGTGGTCAGGGTATAGCGATCCCGAGGCACCCGCTCTACCAAAGCTTTTTTAATGGCATTCTCACTCTCAAAGCTGTGATACATCCAGGCCGTATCGAAATAGGTGAAACCCTTTGCCAGAAAAATGTCGACCATTTTTTTCACCTGTTCGATATCGATCGTTTTGTCATCTTTCGGGTCAAGGAGCGGCAGCCGCATCAATCCAAACCCCAGTTTTTTTCCGTGAAATATTTCTTCCATTGTACTACCCCTCTTATTTCTTTCTAATATTTGCGGACCCTTTTCAAAAATCTGAAAATGTCGGTCCAGAACCAATGATACCCTAGGAAAATTATATCCTATCTTATCTTAAAATTCCTCTTGGTCTGACCTACAGACGAAAAGCTTCGCATTAGATCCATAAAGTCACGACATGGACCAGAAATGCCAAGACCCAGGCGACAAGACACTGGAACAAAACGATCTGCAAAGCCCATTTCCGGCCAAGTTCCCGCCGAATGGAAGCAATGGCTGCAACACAGGGCGTATAGAGAAGGCAGAATACCAGGAAGGATGCTGCCGTTGCCGGAGTCAAAACCTTCTGTAAAGCAGCCACGCTTCCAAAGAGAATACCTAAAGTTGATACCACACTCTCTTTGGCAAGGAAACCGGAGATCAGGGCAGTGACCATTCTCCAGTCGCCAAATCCCAGCGGCTTGAAAATCGGAGCAATGGCACCTGCAAAGACGGCAAGCATGCTTTGTGACGAATCATGGACCATAGCAAAGGACGGGGAAAAGGTCTGGAAAAACCAGATCACGATTGATGCCAGGAAAATAACGGTAAAAGCCCTTTGAATAAAGTCCCTGGACTTTTCCCAAAGCAGCTGTCCGACATTCTTCGGGCGTGGCATGCGATAAGTCGGAAGCTCCATAACGAAGGGAACGGCTTTCCCCTTAAATACTGTGTTTTTAGAGATCACTGCGGTCAGAATGCCGACAAAAATACCGGTAAAATACAAGAGCAGCATAACAAGAGCTCCATGACCGGGAAAGAATGCCGAGATAAAGAAGGAATAGATCGGAAGCTTTGCCGAGCAGCTCATGAAAGGAATCAGGATCACCGTCAATTTCCGATCTCTTTCTGACGGCAGGGTCCGGCTGGACATAACAGCAGGAACCGAGCATCCGAAACCGATCAGCATTGGCACAATACTTCTGCCGGAAAGCCCTAATTTTCTTAAGATCTTATCCATGACGAAGGCGATCCGGGCCATATAACCCGAGTCTTCGAGCAAGGACAAAAAGAAGAAAAGAGTCACAATAATGGGCAGGAAGGAAAGCACGGAACCCACGCCGTTGAAAATTCCATTTACGACAAGGGAGTTCAATACCGGATTCACTCCGGCAGCATTCATCGCATTTTCCGCCGCATGGCTTAAGGATGTGATTCCACTGTCCAGCAGGTTTTGAAGGGTTCCGCCGATCACGTTAAAGGTCAGATAGAAAATCAGGGCCATGATCAGAACAAACATCGGAATCGCGGTATACTTTCCGGTCAGCACTTTGTCGATCTTACTGCTTCTGGTCTGCTCTTTACTCTTTCTGGGTTTCACAACAGAGGATGCTACCACTTTTTCAATGAAGTGAAAGCGCATATCGGCTATGGCAGCCGAGCGGTCCAAGCCACTCTCCTTCTCCATCTGTCTTACGATATGTTCGACCGTCTCCTTCTCATTTTCGTCCAATTTCAAGAGATCAATGACAGACTTGTCGCCTTCGATCAGTTTCGTGGCTGCAAATCGGATCGGGATTTCGGTCTCATTTGCATGATCTTCAATCAGATGCATAATTGCATGAATCGACCGGTGGACTGCTCCATTTTTCTCATCCGGGTCGCAGAAATCCTGACGAAGCGGTTTCTCCTGATATTTCGTTACGTGGATGGCATGGCTGACCAGTTCGTCAATTCCTTCGTTCTTCGCAGCTGAGATGGGAATGACAGGTACGCCCAAGAGCTGCTCCATCTTATTGATATTGACGGAACCTCCGTTGGCCTGAACTTCGTCCATCATATTGAGAGCCACGACCATCGGAATATTCAGAGTCAGAAGTTGAAGGGTCAGATAAAGATTTCGCTCTATATTTGTCGCGTCAACAATATTAATAATGCCTTTCGGTTTTTCATCCAGAATGAACTGCCTGGATACGACTTCCTCGCTTGTATAAGGCGACATGGAGTAAATTCCCGGAAGGTCCGTGACCAGAGTATCCTTATGACCGCGGATCACACCGTCTTTCCGATCGACTGTAACACCGGGGAAATTTCCGACATGCTGATTGGAACCTGTCAGCTGGTTAAATAAGGTGGTCTTTCCGGAATTCTGGTTTCCTGCCAGAGCGAATGTCATGACCGTTCCCTCCGGAAGCGGGTGCTCCGTTTTCTTATCATGGAAGAGGCCGCCCTCGCCAAGTCCCGGATGGTCAATGAATTCGTCTCGATTGGCTGTTTTCGGCAGGGATGAGATCCCGGCCAGTGACCGGGCAGCTTCGCTGGGATCATGGATATCCCGGACTTCAATTTTCGCTGCATCATCTAAGCGAAGGGTCAGCTCATAGCTCTGGACCTTTAACTCAATCGGATCACCCATTGGTGCATACTTGATTAATTGTACCGGAACCCCGGGTATGACACCCATATCCAGAAAATGCTGTCGCAAGGCTCCCTCGCCACCAACTGCTGCAACCGTGGCAGCTTGCCCGATTTTCAGATCCCTTATGGTAGACATGTTTTTCCTTTCTGAAATTACTTTTTGATTAAATTATATATAATTAAAATTTAATATACCTTTTTTTCAAGTACTTTTCAAATTTCCTTTCTTTTTTCCTATTGTTGCCCTTTTCCCTCATCGGGGATGCTGAAGACTGCCCTGCCCCATCCGAATTCGATATATGAAATCTATTCAAAATCATGCGCATTTCTAGCCGGGAAATGGCCTATCTAGGAAAGAAAAATCGATATATGAAATCTTTTCAATTTCATGCTACAGAACCGTCCGAAAAACACGCATGATTTTGAAAAGATTTCATATATCGAATTTTACATCTTCTAACATACCGATAGACCATTCGAAATACGCATCATTTTAAAAAGATTTCATATATCGAAATGAGTGTCAAAAGTACCTTTTGACACTCATTTCATTTAGCCAGATACCGATGAAAACGAAGGCCATTCCAAGCTTGCAGAATGACTAGACCGCTTCATGCTTCGGCAGCCGGACTATAAATTTCGATCCCTGTCCCGGCTGGCTTTCGACATCAATACTTCCGCCATGGATCATGACCGCATGTTTTACAATGGAGAGTCCCAATCCGGTCCCGCCGATCTCCTTCGAATGACTCTTATCGACTCGATAAAAACGCTCGAAGATCCTCTTCTGATCCGCCTCGGGAATCCCAATTCCATTATCCGAAACCGTAAGGATCACATCCTGATCGTGAGCCTTGACCTCAACATGGACCTTACCACCCTCCTGGGTGTACTTAATGGCATTGTCAACCAGGTTGGAAATCATCGTCTGAAGGAGGGGCTTCTTTCCGTGAAGAAGGGCCTTTTCACCCGACAAATGCAGACCAATTCCCTTCTTTGCCGCTTCATCCAGAAACTGCTCCATAGAAGTTTTGGACAGTTCATAGAGGTCGACCTCTTCCCAGTCAATATCATCTGCACCTTCATCCAGATGTGAAAGACTGATGATATCCTGTACCAGACGGATCATCCGCTGCGACTCCTGATAGATCCGTCCTGCACACTCGGGCAGATCATTGTCCTGTATCATCCGGTTCATCATGAGTTCCGCATAACCGGAAATCGCATGCAAGGGAGTTTTCAATTCATGTGATACATTGGCTGTAAATTCCCGGCGCATGGACTCTGCCATTTCCCGATCCGTCACATCATTCATCATAACAGCCAGTCCAATGACTTGAGAGTCACCTTCCCTCGTGATCGGTGCAGCATTGATCTGATAATTTCTCTCATGAATGGTGAGAAGCCGCTCTGCTTCCCGGCCATCTATGGCCGACTCGATGAGGTTGATCAGATCCAGGTTCCGGCAGATGGTCAGGAAATTTTCGCCCTTATGGGCCTGAAAGGAAGATCCATTCGTCTTATTATTTCCTTCATTCAGATTCGTCGAATCAACCATCTCTCCCGACAGGCCATCACGGATATCCAGGATTTTTCCGGCCGCCTGATTTAAGCTGACGATCTGGCCGTCCCGGCGGAGGATGATCATCCCCTCACTCATATTCGAAAGAATGGTATCCAACTCTCTCTGCTTCTGCAAAAGGTCTGTCTCTTTATCCCGGATCTCTGCCTGCTGGCCGGCGATCCGCCGAAGAAGCGGCGACAATTCATCATATTTC
>JAQXPG010000124.1 GCA_029100405.1 Lachnospiraceae bacterium
GAGAAGGCGAAGGACCAGATTCAAGCCGTTCTGGACCTGGTTCATATCACTTGTCATCCGGGTGATCAGGGTGTCGGTTCCCATGGTATCGAGCTCTGTATAAGACAGATTTTCGATATGATCGAACAGGGCCTGACGAAGGCCGGTCGTACAGCCGACACTGGCTCTGGCTGCAAACCACTGAGCCGTAAAAGAAAAGCCCATTCCGCTTGCTGCCAGAAGAAGAAGCAGCAGAAAGCAACGGACTACAAGAGAAAAGTTGTCTTTAGCGATCCCCTGGTTAATGATCTGTGCGACAATCAAAGGGGTGACGAGATCCATCAGGGCCTCTAAGAGCTTGAATGTCGGCGCAAGAATCGCCTGCCTCCGATATGGATGGAGGTAGGTCAGGGTTCTTTTTACACCATTCATAATGAAAATTCCTTCCTATATTTACTTCAACATCTCCCATAATACCGTTTTTTTCCCTATTGTGGCACATTCTTTTACCTAAAAAAATCTTAAGATTTCGGATGAGTCATCGGCAATCTTAAGATTTTAATGGAAAGCCCTTATTAATTCTTATTTTGAAACTTCTGATCCACTTGCCGGATGATTTTCCGATAGGCCAGGAAAGTAAAGAGGCCTGCCCCAACCCAGGCGGATGCATCCGACATGGCAACCAGAATGTAGATCCCGGTCAGCATAGAAGAAACGGCAAAAGCCATCCGGCAAAAGAGTTCCACAACTCCTCCCAGCATGGGCATCAGGCCATAGCCTGCACCCTGCATGGTATTTCGGAAAATGAAGATCATGCCCAGAGGAATGAAACAAATGACGCTGGCGATCATATAGGGCCAGGCATAAGGCATGAGCTGGTCTATATTTGTCCCGGAATCGAAGAAAAGATACATGGCCGGACGGAGAAGGAGGAGAGCCAGACATCCGACAATGATCGAATAGACCACATCGAGCTTCATCGCAGCCCGGACACCGCCATGAATCCGGCCCACTTTCCCGGCCCCGTAATTCTGCCCGGTATAAGCAGCCATGGTCTGGCCCAGGGACATATAGCCTTGGCAAAGCAGGTTCTGTACCTTGCTGGCTGCCGTATAACTTGCAACAGCGATCGCTCCGTATGTATTGATCCCGGCCTGGAGAATCATGGTGCCGGATGCTGTAATACCAAACTGCAGCGCCATAGGCAGGCCGACCACGAGCTGGCTTCTGGCCATCTTGTAATTCATCCAATAAAAATCCTTCGGCATATGGAGATCCGGAAGACGAAGGAAAATGTAGACCGCCTCGAGGATCGCCGAAATGCCCTGCGAGACGACTGTCGCAACAGCTGCTCCACGGGTACCCATCGAGAATTGAATGATCAAAAGCAGATCAAGCCCTACATTTAAGCAGGCCGAAAAGACCAGAAAGATCAAAGGGACCCTGGAATTTCCGACGGCTCTTAGAAGCGCGGCAAAAAGGTTGTAATAAACCGTGCAGAAGAGGCCGGCGCAGATCACAAAAATATAATCATAGGCATACTGATAGATCTCTTTCGGCGTATTCAAAAGATTCAGTATGGCATGCATAGAGCTTGTGCTTACGATCGTAAGAATAAGAATAACGACCGTCGACATGATAAGGGCATTGGAGACGGACCGTCTTGTCCCCTCCTTGTCTTCAGCGCCGAACCGCTGCGATGTCATAACGGTAAAGCCGGAAGAAAAGCCATTGGCCAGACCCTGGATCAAAAACATGATGGTACCTGTGGATCCGACGGCAGCCAGGGCATTCTGTCCGACAAATTGCCCGACAATAATCGTATCCGCCATATTATAAAGCTGCTGAAAGACATTTCCGATCAATAGCGGAAGTGTGAATTTTATAATAATAGACAGCGGATCTCCCTCAGTAAGTCTGCTTTTATTCATAATGATAGTTCTCTTTTAGTAAATGAAATTTAAAGGAATACGGGTGTCATTTGCCACACAGTTAAAATCAATCACAACTCAGAAACACCCTTGCGGTAGTTCTGAGGTCCTTCCGTGAAGGGTTTCTTTTCGGCAGTCTTTTGGCTTCCTGTAAGGACCCAAAGAGAAACAGCCGACGCAAGCGGAAGGAACTGGAAGAAAAAGGAGCGTATGCCAAGCCAGTGAGTCAAAATACCGAGATAGACGGCACCGCAATAGAAGAAAATGACGGTTGCCGTATAGAATCGGCCCTGTTCAAAGCTTCGTCTTTTATGATCTGCAAAATAATCCATCCAGCCAAACAAGGCCTGCTTACAGTTATTGGAGCAGAAAATCGTAGAACAGTTAAATCCTTCTGCTCCGGCAAATACGCCCCATTGAAAGCCTGTCATGAAGAAGATGGGCCAAAGCCCCATCATATCAGGGATCTCTGCCGGCAGAAGGCCGGTGATCATAATGCAGGCGAATTCCACAAGAAAGCAGATCATCTCCACCCGGACCGGTTTTAAAAACCATTTCATGGCATGACTGATGGCCAAAGCAGTCATAAAAAGAAGAAAGGCCATAAAACGATAGAAAACTTCAAACCAGTTATCTCCGAGAATGACACGGATCACAAGGTCAGTCAGATTGGCTGTCTGTGCCTGTCCGAAATTTCCCCGCAGCATAATGGCATAGATCGCACAGCCGCCTCCGACAAATGCCATATTAAGATGAAGAAGCAGGTTCCTCTTTCGTCGAATAAACTTCACGATATTTTCCTTTCTCTTATTCCAAACCGGTCTCTTCCGGGAGTCCCAGCATGATATTCATATTTTGAACCGCTGCCCCGCTTGCGCCCTTGCCAAGATTATCAAAAAGTGCAGTGATCACTGTCTGGTCTTCATTTCCGGAAACAAGAAGTTCCAGACGGTTGGTATGGATAAGGGCATTGGCGTAGACCGTGCCAGGATCATCCTCGAAGGGGCGAACCGAAAGGAAATGCTCATTTCTATAATAGTCCGCCAAAATATCCCGGATCTCTCTGGCCGATGGCTTACCATTTAAGAGGCGGTTCTCCAGAAGAATCGTTCCGGCCATCCCCCGGTAATAGTCATCGACGACCGGAAGAAAGACCGGCGGATAGACAAGGCCCGTGATCTTCTGCATCTCCGGGAGATGCTTGTGATGGAGGGACCTGCCGTAGATACCGGGTGCCTGAAGCTCCCTTCGAACCGGCTCGGTCTCATAGTCCCGGATCATCTTCTTACCGCCGCCCGAATAACCGGTCAGGGAAAAGCAGGTCAGAGGATATTCCTTGGGCAGAATGCCCAGTCGGACCAAAGGAGCCGTTGAAGAAATCAGTCCGGTCGCATGGCATCCCGGATTGGCAACCCTTTTGGATGTCCGGATCGCTTCACGCTGTTCCTCTGACAATTCAGGACATCCATAGGTCCAGCCATCCGCCGTCCGATGGGCGGTCGAAGCGTCTATGACTTTGACATCCGGATTCTCAATCAGAGAAACCGCTTCTCTGGCTCCTTCATCCGGCAGACAAAGGAAGACCAGATCCGCAGCATTCAGGAATTTCTTCCGTTCCGACAGGTCGTGGCGCTTGTCCTCATCAATGCGAAGAAGGTTCAGATCTGACCTCTTTCCGATCCTTTCATAGATCTCCAGTCCTGTGGTTCCGCTTTGTCCGTCGATGTAAATTTTCGTTTTCATAATCTTTCTTCTTTCCCTATTCTATTATCATGCAAGCTTTTATCATGCAGGCTATGCCCTTCCATTCGAATCCAACATTCGAATCCAAGAAAGCTCTACAGAAGCTCGGCAAAGAGTCTTAAGAACAATTGCCAGAGACGTAAGCTATTGCTTCGTCCCGTCTTATAGAATTCCGTCACTTCCCGGCACTCTTCCATGGTATTTAAGAAATCCTCATGGATCTCTCCCACGACCGGATCTTCTATGATGAGACATCCGTCCTCAAAATGATGATAGAGGCTCCGGTAATCAAGGTTGATGGTTCCTACCGTTGCTGCCACATCGTCCGTAACGCACATCTTGGCATGGCAGAAGCCGGGTGTGTATTCGAAGATCCTTACACCATTCCGGGCTAATCCATTGTAATAGGACCTCGTGATCTGATAGATCAGTTTCTTATCCGGTATACCGGGCGTAATAATCCGGACATCAACGCCCCGTTTGGCCGCCAGGGAAAGGGCATGACTCATCTCATCCGTGATAATAAGATATGGCGTGATAAACCAGCAGTACTGCTCTGCCTGCTCAATCAGGGAGATATAAACATTTTCTCCCACATTTTCATTATCGATCGGATTATCGGAATAGGGCTGGATCAATCCCTCTTTGGAAATTTCCGGCAATTTGCCCACTTCGATCTCTTGCTCTGCCCGCCTCTCCTCACGTTTTTCAATGGTCTCTTCTTCCCGATTGGCCACCTCTATATAGCGGGCAATGTCTCCCTCGGCATCTTCGAGTTTCTGGTTTTTAATGGCATTCCAGTTTTCCAGGAAGATCACCAGAAAGCTCTTTACTGCTTCTCCCTCCAGACGGATCCCTGTGTCCTTCCAATATCCATAGGGATGTGTGATATTAAAGTACTCATTCGCCAGATTATATCCGCCGGTATAAGCAATTTCACCGTCAATGACTGTAATTTTCCGATGGTCTCTGTTATTCAGAAAGACATTCAAACCGGGCATGACCGGATTGAAGTCCC
>JAQXPG010000125.1 GCA_029100405.1 Lachnospiraceae bacterium
GGATCATACTGATCGCCTAAAAATCAGCGGTAATACAAGGGTAAATGTAATAGAATATACACATAACAGAGAGCACGGCATCTATGGATTTGTGCCGGATATGTATCAGGACGAAATCAAATAATCGAAGCCACAAAAAAATCCCCAGTGCATGACAGCACCGGGGGTATGTTTGGTTTATTAGTGATTTATCTGTAGATCTCGATATTTACTGTGGCAGAGACGTGGCAGCAGTATGGAACCGTTCTACTATACTACCGTGCCGCCATAACCCCATCCACCTGCTGGCAGGATAGCCGCTATAGTGCTACTTATTCAGGATGCGGTGATGGTACTTGTATTGAGGAGGCGGGAACATCCCCGCTGTTTGAACTTATGCCACTCATGTCTTGCTACATACACGAATAAGTTCCCGATCAGATACCCCATCACGCCGCTGTCATTTCCGCAGCAGATCGTCCGGTCAAGCCCATAATCATCGCGACCGCGCCATCGATTTTTTCGGTGTGAACTTCCAGAGATTTTGCAACTAAAGCTCATTACTTAACAGTGCCTGTCACCAGATATTCAAAAAACCGGCCATTTGCAATCTTTTTCGCTTACAAACGCCGGCTTTTGGCCATTTTCTTTATCTCACGATTGACGAATTACTCATTGAGGGTACTTTTCTTTGGAAGTTCACATAGAAACGTTGATTTTCCAGGCTTTTCAAAGTCTTCAAAGTCTTTTATTTGATTGAGTGCTAACCCTCATCGGAAGCTAAGACACTCTTAGATTTCCTGGCTTCAAAACCTTAAGTTAACTGCATTACCAACGTCTTATTTTCTTTGTCTTTTTACTCCTAAAATAATAGCACTTAATAGTATGCATATACCAAATGTAAAGCCAAATGCCCCCATTCCACTATCTCTGCTTTCTTCAAACCTAGAAAACGCATTTCCAGTAAAGAGCCAAATAAAATAGAAGTACATATGACTATAATAAAAAATGGAACTTACCTTTCTCGCAATAAGAGCTGTTTTGCTAATGCCCTTAAATTTCATCGACCAACATAAAATCCATGGTATGGAAATATATGCCGGTATAGATGCCGTCGAGTAATTAAGATGAAGAACTAACGACGTAAGGATTCCGGCACAACTTAGCATTATTCCTATTTCAGAATATTTTTCGAATTTTCCTCTATTCTTATAAACAAGACCTCCGATTAACAAATAGGCAGGAGCAGTGAATAAGCGTCCGGATCCAAGAAACCAAGCAATAATTTTTATCGATGAAAAACGATTTAGAATGATAGCAACAAGAAAGAAAATCACACTTTCCACTATCATTGACTTATTATCATCTTTACTTATTAGTAAAACAATTAATCCATAAATCATGGCTAACAAATACCACAGTGGCCATGAATAAGATTGCTCTCCTACAAGTATATAATTCTTAAGTGCTCTTATTCCGATTTTTAATATTCCATCTCCGCGATAAAATTCTCCGAGCCAAGCATACACACTTATGGGTAAGTAGACAGCAGAAAATATAAGATACAATTTGAAATATTTTCTTACTGATGTTTTTAATATGTTTTCTCTTGCCTTTGTTTGATCAATTCTCTTATATAAAAAATAACCACTCACACAGAAGAAAAACGGAACAGCTAGAGACACCATAAAATTCAACAAATCAATACCGTAATTACCGTAATATTCTTGTGTCAACTTTTCTCTGCATGTGTGTATAATAATAACGCAAACAGCAGCTATAAGTTTAAGCCAATCGACCACATAATATTGCTCTGTCTGTCTGTCTGTCTGTCTGTCTGTCTGTCTGTCTGTCTGTCTGTCTGTCAAATTATTGATTCTTTCTTCTGCATCGTCAACCATTATTATGTCCACCTCTTATAATTGTTCCAATTTCATAAGTATTAGTTATACCCCCTTAACTGTGCCTAACACCAATGTGGAAAAAATTCTTGATCACCGGAATTCCATAATCGACAACAAGATCATCCTTCATCACTAGCAGCACCAACCCGTAAACTATAAAATATACTAGTACCGTTACAACCAAAATAACTAAAGCGTTCAATTCCGGCAGGAATCTGTTCACTACCCACAAGGCTCCGGCGGACACCACATTGCTGACAAGCATCTTCATATACGGTATCTCCTTAAAGGCCGGTTTCAGATCATCCCACGAATGACGCATCTGGACAAATGCTACTACCCATTCTGTAACAACTGTAGCTGCAGCTGCACCTGCAGCGCCAAACCGCGGTATAAAGAACCAGTTTAATACAAAATCAACAACAGCACCATAAAGCGTAGCATACATCGAATAGATTTCTTTTCTCTTTGGCGTCAGAATCTGTGAAGCGGCAATATTCCCGACCCCCAATGGAATAATTGTAAAATTAATGATCTGCATGCAGGCAGTCGCCGGAAGATATTCGTTCCCTCCAAGTATTTGAATAACAGGCCCTGCCATCACAGTAAAATAGACCGTAAACGGCAGCGCCATTAGAAGAACAAAATGTAAAGATTTCTTAATATACCTTCTAAACTTGTCTTCTTCTCCCCGGCCAAGAACGTAGGTGATACGTGGTAGCAATACCGGCCCAAGCGCGGAAACAGTGGTCGCCAGCACCATCTTAATCTTCGTGCCCAAGGAGTAGAATGCAACCTCCTCATCCGTAGACATGAAGCCAAGCATTACAGTATCAAGGCTTGTGTAAACCGAAACTGCAACAGACAAGGAAAAGAAGACAAATATCGGTTTCAGGTGCTGTTTGAAATTGTATTGACCACGATAAGTCTTATGGGCAAGGATTTTCCTGCTGTTAATGAAATTCAGAATATAGGATCCCGAAGCACTTAAAACAGTAAGTCCGTTATACAGGATGTAATCTGAAGGATTGTGAATCAGCAGGAACATCAGGGCAACGGATAGCGCCTTGAATCCTATATTCCTTGCCGTTATGTATTGATACTGCTCGATTGCCTGATACAACCAGTCCATGCCGATCATATTAAGTAGAATCGTCAGAGATTGAATTATCAACAACGTCGGTTCTTCATGGAATTTAGGAACAAGAATCATTGCAATTGTAAGTGCAACATATGAAAGTACAACCGAGACACTGTTAATGATCAATAGTTCTTGTACTGTTTTTGTTAGCTTATCCTTATCATCCCTACATTTCGCACACTCTCTTATTCCATATGTTGGAATTCCTAATTGAGCAAACATAGAAAAATAAGCAATCACAGATGTTGCAAAAGATATTTTTCCGTTTGCTGCAGCACCAAGAGTTCTTGTTATATATGGCAACGTAATGAGTGGAAAAATATATGAAGATATCTTCATAATCATGCTCATTACAAAATTAAATTTTACACTTCGAATCTTATAATCACTTGTCATTACGCCTCTGTTTTTTTCTATTCAAAAAATAAATATCCGGCATTACAATTTATCACGAAGATCTTTTGCAAAGCCAGCAATCCATGTGCCTGGAAGATCATTCATTATCTGAGTAAGTTGGCTATAAGCTTCTGCTTTATTAAACCCTTTTCCACTTTCAATCTTTACTTTTATTTCATCATATACTTCTTCTGCAGATTTAATATCAGTAAATTTTAATGCCATAATAATATACCTCTAGTGATATTATTGCTTTATTGCTTTCTCAAACTTATCTACGGCTATATTCCAACCAAAGGCCTTTACAGATTCTTGTGCATTACGTACCAGCTTATCTCTAAGTTCTTCGTCCTCAAAAACTCGTTCGACATTCTTTACTAATGCATCTACATCCTTAACCGGTGAAAGCAAAGCATTATACTCACCTTTTGCGTATTCAAAAACACCAGTATAGGCAGTCGACACCAAGACATCACCACATGCCATAGCCTCAAGGCCTGTCAGACCAAATCCTTCATCCACAGTCGCGCATAGCCAGACAGATACCTTGTTATAAATTTCAACCGTCTGCTGCTGTGTTGCTTTCTTCGTGTAATGAATCCAATCAGGGAAATCCTTTGGATGGTCAGGGACGCCAAACATATAAGCCTCCATATCTGGATACTTCTCTTTCAGCTTTTTTAATGCCTCAATTGCATATGAAAGGCCCTTATGCGGCATTGTGTGGTAAAGAAGTCCAATAGTATGAAGCCTTCGTTCTTTCGTTGGTTTATTAATTTTATATATAGTAAGATCGATTGGATCTTTAATCAAAATAGATGGCTTTTTACTATATTGATCTACAATATTTTTCAACCAATTCGAAATAACAATATTTGTCATTCCAAGGTTATATGTATTCTGGCACTTTTCATTTGATGTCGTCCAATTCTCATAACCTTGAATAAAATATACTTTTTTTAGATTATTGTTGCATTTATCCAATATTCTGTATCCAAGTAAAACAGTATCGACAGATGTATAAACAATAATATCAGTTCCGGTAACTTTTTGTCTAAATTTTCTATCGTATAGCGATATAGATCTAACTCGTTTATCAATATCAAACCACGAAGGCCCTTTTTGTATCAAGTAGTTCGACACAATTTTCCTTATTGGTTCTGGTAAATGATATCGCTTTAATGCTCCTGCATTATAATAAAGAAGAGAAATGTCATACCCTCTCTCTGCCAGCCTATTAGCATATTCATAGATTATTTTATATCCACCAGCAGGAGATTTTGAAAACCCAGGCAATACAAAGCACAGTTTCATTTTTACCTCTATAAAACAATTAATGGTAATGATACCTGATTACACTATTTGCAATATCTCGCAAAGAAGAAAATCCCAGAAAACATCCCTTCCATGCTGTCAAGATATCTCCATTTATAAATTTAACATAAAGAATAATCGAACAAATTAATATCGCACTTCTGCAGATAGCAGAATTAAAAGTAAATTTATTTCTCTGCTTTCCAATTAATAGAAACACCAAGATTACAGAGGCCCGGAAATATCGGTTCAAATTCTCATTAAGCAAGGTTAGATTAATCATCAAAAAGCCAAGCAGCAGGATACGTATATATTTTTCAAATTCCGTTTGCTCGTATTGTTCATGTAAGTAAAATGTGCTTATTACTAGTAATAACATATAAATTAATACATATTTAATCCATCCTGAATAATCTAGGCCAAATTGGTATATAAAAAAATCAGATGATCTAAAGAAAAGCATTATATTGTTCACAAATGGGCCAAAAAATTGTATGAGCAATATAACTGCACACTCTATAAGCAATGAAAGGCAAAATATCTTTTTGAATTTATCTGTTGAATTATAATATGCAATAAGATAAATTAAAAACACAATAACCGAAGCATGTATGAAGCTAGCAGCAATGGTTATGACAATATACTTTATTCCAGAAGATCTTAATTTATTACCGTTTTCTAAGTGAGCCAAAGCAAACAGTTCAATTGACAGTGCTAGCAAAAACCTAAATTGTATTGCGTCAATTAGTAGCGGATAAAAAGTATATGCCATTAAAAAGTATATGCCATTAGTCTTTGCTTCAATGATGGTTAGATACAAAAATACAAATGCTACCCCAAGACAAATTGCGCGAAAAGTCCAATAATTTTGATTGAGAAGATGAGCGATTCGAATAAGTAAATAAAATCCCAATTCTGTTCCATAACGATTAGAATTTGCGCTAAATATTAATCTATAAGAATCAGAATCTGTGCTTACAGGACTAAATGCTAATATTCTCCACAATATTAGCAACCAAATAGCACATATTATCTGTGTCACATTTCTTACATTTTTTTCTTGTCTAGTATTTACAAATTGCATATCAACCCGTTTACTACTTATATTTGATCATCTTGCCGAATTATTATCCTAGGATGGTTCATAACTACAGTTGCATTATCTGGTATATCAACCGAAATCACACATCCAGCTCCGATTTTCACGTTATTTCCTATCTTAATTCCACCAATTATCTTAGCGCCTGCTCCTATAAAACAATTATCCCCAATGACTGGTGCTCCACCATTTCCTTCCCCTATGGTTACCTGGTGAAAAATCCAGGCATTTCTACCAATGACAGCATTGTGCGATATTATGATACCATTCAATCCGTGAGGCAATATAGGAGGAGTTTTAAACTTTGCACCATATCCAATATGTGTTCCCATACTTGCTCCATTAAATGCATCGCATTTTTTTATTCGGAAAAGATAATAAAGAGCCTTAGTTTTATTTCCACCTTTAAAATGGACAACATAGTCTCTCATCTTCCAATACTTATTGGGATCATAATGTTTAATCTTGCTTTGCATCCAAATCTGATACTTAGGTAATGTTATAGGTGAATTACCCTGTCTGTCTGTCTGTCTGTCTGTCACCGGATTTTCCTCTATAAAACTTTTAATGTCAACTCTTCATAAAGTGCTAAACAGTTTTTGTTAAAATAGCACCAAAAAAAGAAATTTTATACTCAACTGTAGCGTGCCTATAGAATTTCGGATCAAACAAAAATTTTATCCACGTAAAAATGTTTTTACGATAATCTACTACTTCTTCTAATATTTTTTTGTTCTCTTTTGATATTTCTTTTCCATAGAGTTCCAATAATAGTTTGCAAAGATGCTGTCGACTATGATTTGATTTCTCAAAAATCATCTTAAAACGTCTCTTCAATCTATAAAAAGTCCCTACATGTGCTCCAAGTACATTATCTCCATGCTGTCTATAAAAAATCAGCGGGCGTTTTTCGGCAATAATTTGTCCATCAAGCACCAGGCAAACTAAATATGTCCACCAATCATGCTCTACGTTTTCTCCTCTTGGGATTTTTTTCACCTGCTCCATAAGTGGTTTGTTTAAAACACATGCACTTCCCTGACATATATTTCTGACAATTCCTAATGGGAAATTGTTTGCATTTTCATATCCACTTGTATGTGGACCTTCTATTATTTCCTTTTTGTTGTTTATCGCATAATTCGGATGTATTAGCATAGCTGGTTTATTCTTATCAGTTCTACGTTCCATCTCCGAAATTGCTATTTCAATTTTATTCTTATCCCAAATATCATCCTGATCACTATAGGCATAGTAGTCACTATCTGGTGCTATATGTATTAATTCGATAAAATTTGGAAAAGCACCTAAATTGCTGCCTTTTATATAAGATAATCTATTGCTTTTTTTATATTCCTCAAGTATTGAAATAGTGCCATCAGATGAGCCGTCATCACGGACCACAACATCGATGTTTTTAAATGTTTGATTAAAAATACTATCCAGCTGCTCTCTAATGTATTTTTCACCATTGTAAGTAGCTAGTAGGATCGTTACTTTTATATCTTTCATTCCTAATCTCTTTTATTTACTTACTTCCCAAAGAAATGATCTTCCAGCATCAGGCACAGGCAATGGTAAATAGGAAGATGACATTCCTGAATCTTATATGTTTCTGTCTCCGGAGCCTTGATAGCTACATCAGAAACTTCAGCTAGCTTTCCGCCTTTAGCGCCGGTAAGTCCTATAACCTTTATCCCATCAGCTCTTGCAACAACAGTGGCATTGATCACGTTTTTGCTATTACCAGAAGTACTGATTCCAAGGAAGGCATCTCCCGGTCTACCGAAACCATAAAGCTGCTGAGCAAACACGCCCAGCCCATCGACATCGTTGATATAAGCCGTGGTAAGTGCTTCGTGTGCAACGAGTGGAATCGCCATCAGGCTCTGTTCCAGATTCTTTGCAAGTCCAGGTCCCAGTTCTGGATCTACCTCAACCAGCTTCTCTGCGAACTCCTCTGGCACTGGTCTTGGCTTCTCGAATCGTTTCATCAATTCCCCAGCAATATGTTCAGAATCAGCTGCCGATCCACCGTTTCCAGCTACAAGAAGCTTTCCACCGTGTTCATAACAATCAACAAGCATAAGATATGCTTCTTCAATACTCTGTCTGCACACATCCAATTTCGGATACCGTTCTACGAGTAAATCAATGTGTGCCTGTTGCTTTGGTTCTAGCATGTTCCTTTACTTCCTATCTGATAATTCTGTCTACAAAGTCTAATAAAGAATCTACGGTCATCTCTTGGCCACAGTTCTCATTTCCAATCAAAGCTGTGTGGCAGCCTGCATTCTTCCCGGCCCCGATATCATGCTTTCCATCTCCAATCATCCATGAGGAGGAAAGATCAATATTGAAATCTTCTGCTGCCTTTAAGAGCATCCCCGGTTTCGGTTTCCGACAATCGCAATCAATCTTCAGCTCTGGTACTTCTCCCTCAAACCCCTTATCTGGATGATGCGGGCAGAAATAAATGGCATCAAGGTAAGCACCATCTTGTCCGAGAAGTGTCTCCATCTTGTTATGGATTTCATTAAGCTGTTCGAAGGTGACTTCTCCTCTTGCCACCACCGGCTGATTCGTCGCAACAATAGCAAGGTAACCGGAAGCGTTGATCTTCTTTATCGCCTCTGCTACTCCCGGAAGAAGTTCGAAGTCATCTATATTCCGGAGAAAGCCCACGTACTTGTTAATTGTCCCATCACGGTCAAGGAAAATTGCTTTCTGCTTATTCTTTAGGTTCTTCGCCTGAACTGTACCCTTTTCAAAATCCTTACAGACGGCTTCATACCTCTCCGGCGTGCCCATGTCTTTCACATACTCTGGACTGTCATAGCAGTACATCTGACCGCTGCCACAGAGTGGTTTTAGAATCTGGCGATCAAGATCAACCTTTATCGGCTTCCCAGTGGATTCATCAACAGTGCCGATTTTATCTGCATCTTTCACCAGACCGTCCAGTACAGAGGCATTGAGTACATGAAGACCAGCATTCACACGATTCTTGTACCACTGTGGTCGCTTATCTTCCTTCGTAAGCCACTGTTTGACTCTTCCATCTTTATCTGCAATGATCAAACCGCTATCGTAAGGATGCGAATTCGGGTGCGTGAAAAGAGTGACAAGGCCGCCCTTCTCCTTGTGGTAATCAACCAACCGGTTAAAATCGATATCGAAGATGCAGTCGGCATTCAGAAGGAGAAAGTCACCATTGAGCTTTCCCTCCGCCCGCATCTTCACAAGAGCACCGGCGTTGCCAAGGGGTGTATCTTCAACAAAGTAGTCAATCTTTACGCCTAGCTTCTGACCATCGCCAAAGTACTCTATGATCTGATCAGCCTTATAAGAAACCGTCAAAATCAGATCAGTGAAGCCTTGATCACGAAGACTGACGATCTCCCTCTCAAGCACAGGTACTCCATCAATCGGAATCAACGGCTTCGGGATATCCGGGAAGAGCTGTGAAATTCGTGTACCTCGGCCTCCGGCCATGATCACAACTTGCATTTTTATAACTCCTCCCTCTGTATATCCTTTATCTGATAGCTTCTTCTGCTATCGTATAAACCTTCTTATAAGCTTCTATCGATCTTGAAATATCAAATCGTTTTACGCGCTCCTCATTAGCCTTTCCCTCAGCTATGCGGCTACTCTTATAAAGCATAACCTTCATAAGTTCGGCCAAACCGTCCACATCATCCGGTGAAAACATAAACCCGGAATCTTGAAGTGCATCTGTATTGCCTCTTATGTTACTTGCGATACATGGAAGGCCACCTGCCATTGCTTCCATAAGAGCGCCCGGAAGGCCTTCCTGATAAGAAGGAAATACAAAACAATCTGCTGCCTTGAGAAGCTCCTTCACATCCGGTCGATATCCAAGAAGTTTGACGCTTTTCTCTAACTGCAGATCATGAATATTTTTCTCGAGTTCTTCTTTCTTCTCACCGTCACCGGCAATCATGAGAACAATATTTGGATTATTCAGCTTCTTCATTGCCTCAAGAAGAACCTTTTGGTTTTTTCTGTCAATAAGTTCTCCTACATTCAAGAACAACAATTGATCTGTTTTCACGCCAAGCTCTTCTCGCTTTTTATCCCTGTCAATAGCAACATTCTGAAAATCCTTTATGTTGACTCCAACACCGGGATGAAGAATTACCTTGCCGCTGTTTTGAAGCTTGAATTTTTTCGCTACCTGATAATCCTCCTGATTGATGGTTATCAGCATATCTGTCCAATGTGCTAAGAACTTTTCTACCGGATAGAAAATAAGCCAATTCTTCTTTGGTGCGCCTTTCCAAAAGTGAAACCCATGCGCCTGATAAATAACATATATTGGCTTTTTACCATTCTTAATCCGTTCTTTATTTATTTCATGCGCACATAATCTGCCTAAAACGCCGCCAGTGGGGGTATTGCAATGGATAACGTCGTATTTTCCATTCATGATAATTTTATATAATTCACCATGAGCTCTTTTGTTATTTTTCCCTAAAGGATTGCGATCAAGATCGATATGAAGGGCTTTGATGTCGTATTTCCTGCAGTCTTCCTTATAGCCTTCTTTATCTGCCATTGTCATATTACTGACTATCGTAAAATCGATGCCCATTTCTTTAGCTGCAAGAATGGCAGAGCGCATAAAACCATTTATTCTTTTTCCCGATAGGCCGGTAATATATAGCAACTTCATCTTTTACTCCTCTACAGCTCCTTCTTTCGGAATATAGGTTTCCGGCGTGTAATGGATAACTCTTGTCCCTCCATCTTCAAAATGGAACGGTACATAGAGAAGATCCTTCATTGCTTCTTTTACAGCCTGCTTTTTCTCAGACTGAACGTAAAATACTAAGAATCCTCCGCCACCAGCACCGAGGAGCTTACCGCCAAGAGCACCGGCATCTATTCCACGCTGGTAAAGGGCATCAATACTATCCGTTGTAATGGCTCCGCCTGTCTGCCGCTTCAATTTCCATGTGTGATCGAGGAGACGCCCGAAGTCATCCAAATCACTGTTCTTATCTGTCAGAATTTTCTGCGCCTGATCTACAAGATCAAGCATCTCCAGAAGCTGTTTTGTCTTATCGTGATAGCCTTTAGCATTTGCCTTCTGCATATCGGAGCTGAACCGCGTGAATCCAGTAAAAAACATCAGCAGATTATCATCGAGCTGCTTCTTACGATCCGGATGGATAATCAGAGGATAGACATCATATGTACCATCTTTATTAAAATTGATTCTGTTGAATCCACCGAAGGACGCTGCGATCTGATCCTGCCAGCCACCTGCCTCATTACAAAGAACACGTTCCAGATAAATGGCATCGTCGGCCAGCTTCTTTTTATCAGCATATTTTCCCTTCAGAGCGTAAAAAGCGTTCAGCATACCAACCGCGAAACTACTACTCGTTCCCAATCCACTTCTTGCTGGAAGATCAGCCTCATATGTGAGCCTCAGTTCATGCATATCTAGCATCTTCATGGCATTTCTTATTGCAGGATGTTCGATGTCATCAATGCTCGTAACCCGTTCAATCTTTGAATAAGAAAGCTCAGTGCTGTAATCAAAAAACCTCGGCAGATGCCTCACAATGACATAGCAGTACTTATCGAATGTTGTTGAAATGACAGCTCCGCCATGCTCTGTGAAGAAGTCTTTCATATCGGTTCCGCCGCCGAAGAAACTCATACGGAATGGTGTTCTTGTGATTATCATAAGTTCCCCTCAATAAACTTTTTGAAATCTTCAACCTTACCAGAAGCGGCATATTTTTTACTGCCAATGCTGTAAGACTCCTGGCTCATCTTGTCATACACATCATTCGGCATCGCTACCGCCTCTTTTACCTTTTTAGAGAAGGCATCTATATTGCCAACCTCGATAAGATAGCCGGTTGTGCCATCAACCACCTGCTCTGCAATTGCTCCCACATTAAAAGCAATCACAGGTCTCGAATATTTATACGCATCAATGATGATGCCGGACTGTGATGCGGAGTTATAAGGTACGATTGCCCAGTCTGCGTTAATGAAGACCTTCTTCATTTCTTCGTCTGAGACATAACCGGTCTCAAGCCTTACGTTAGGTTCTTTCGCCAGTTCCTTAACCACATCCTCCATTTCTGGATCCACACGACCCACAACATCAAAACTCACATCCGGGCAAAGTCTGACAATCTTCAATAAGTTATCTGCACCTTTGTAAGGATTGATTCGTCCAAAGAAAAGAACCCGTTTGGAATGTGTCGGTTCTGTATATCCCGGATATCTTCTCCATAGTTCCATGTATTTCACACGATCGGGAGAAATGTGATACCTCTCTACCATTGCCGGAATGTAGGTCTTATTACGAAGAACAATTGTATCGGCAAGCTTCACCAGCGTTTTGTTGAAGAAATCTACACCCTTTACCTGCCGATCTCCTTCGTGAGGGATAACCTCGTGGATCACGTGGTAAATGTGTGTCTTGCCTTTCACAGCCTTAATAATCGGAAGGTTCCACACGTGGAGGCTCTCGAACCAGATGGCATCGAAGTGTGCTTTCTTCACGCGAGAGACGATGGAGTGAAGTAAAGGCAGATCGAATGTTTTCTTCGTTATTCCGGGACGCTTTGGACAATCAACAAGCCAAGTGTGGCTGGATTTCTTCAGCGGAACCTTTGGTGTCTTAATTGCCAGAAGGTACACATCGATGTCCCTGTCTTTTCTTAATTCTTCATACATTCCGAATACTGTATCCTGATGATCGGCATTATCTGAGAATGTAACTAATAACAGTTTCAAATTATCTCCCTCTAATAGCCAATATTTCCTTAACCGAAAAAAGGCTGTCCTCATCAGACAGTCTTTCCAACGCTTTCCTGCCCTGCGTTCCCCTGTGAATCCTCTTTACTTCCTGCGGCCGCTGTTGTCTGCCCTTCCGCAACGCCCTCGGTGCTCTCCTTCATAAACAGGATTTTGACTGTTGCTAAACAGATCTTGAAATCTTCTGCCAGACTTGGCTTTGAGATATACATGAGATCCATCAAAAGTTTGTCATATGGGGTTGTATTATATTGTCCGTATACCTGTGCGTAACCGGTCAGACCACAACGGCATTGAAGACGGAGATCGAATTCCGGTAATGTTTGCTTGTATTGTTCTGCGATTTCCGGTCGTTCCGGACGTGGGCCCACGATCGACATATCACCCTTTAGGATATTGATAAGCTGTGGTAACTCATCCATTCGACAAGCCCGGATAAATTTACCCACCTTCGTTATTCTCGGGTCATTTTCTCCTGTCGATAGACGGGCGACACCGTCCTTCTCAGCATCCATTCGCATCGATCTGAATTTTAACACTTCAAAGACCCGACCGTTCTTCGTCAGTCTCTTCTGACGATAGAAGGCAGTGCCTCCATCCGAACGGATGATCAGCGAGAGGATGATCAACAAAGGGCTTAATAGAATAAGTGCGATACCACTTAATATGATATCAAAAAACCGTTTGAAAAAGAGATATTCCGGGCTTGGATTGTAACGGCCAACACGTAGCATGGGCTCATGAAAAAGCGGCATGCGAATAGCGCCAGCCATAATAACATCACCGATTCTTGGGATTACGTAGGCTACAACATCATGTGCTGCACAGTATTTTACGATCTGATTTCTGGCATGACTGTGCAGACCGCAGAGGAAAACAGCCTTGGCATCTCCCATAACGGCATGGATACTGGCCTGTTCCTTTTCTTTCTCGCTCGGATCAATGGAATCGTCTAATACTTCATGAACGGAATATACCCCATCCACTTTAAAGTGTGACTCCAAACCGTATTGATGAATCAGGCTCTCCATTTCTTCCATCTCATCATAGATGATCAGAGAAGAGATGGCGGGATATTTCTTAAAGTACCACCGATGACTGAAATTAGCCCAAATACAGATCAGGGCAATCTGTACAAGATGCAGTAAAAGAAAGAAGGGTATATTCGGCAAGTGGCGAAGAAGAAGCCAGATGACGATGTAAGCTATAAAATTGGTAATGACCAGTGCCAGTACCTGAGAGTAGATGATTTCCGAGATCCTCTTGACATGGATCATATAGCCATTGTAGAGATGGGAGATAGCAAAAAAGAGGATGTAGTAGAGCACAATGATCAAGACATTTCCCATTCGATAATATGGAATTGCCATCTTTTGAGAATAGTATCCCAGCCAAATGCCGATAAAAGGAATCCCCACTGCAATGACATCTAACAATTTTACGAAGCGCAAAATTACCTTATGTTCTGTGCGGTCATGACCATAAATGTCATGTGAGATCGCTCCGTCATAATGATATTTCATCGCATACCCCCCCCCCGATTTTCATCTTGGGTTCGGTTGACATTCTTTTCACTCATAATCCTATCGTTTCCTCAAATAATCCTCTGAGATGGCAGCTCAATCTTTCTGCTCCACCTGTATTCTCTGGTCCTTTTCGATCTGATCCAGGTACTCTTTTGCCTGATTTACACTATTCTGGTCCGGAATCATAACGTAAGCCTGGAAGTGTGGCATAGAATAGGTCGTATTCTTCGCGCCGGAACCTTCCACATGATACTTCTGGATATCCCAGCTTTTTCCATCATTCAGCTGATCACTGACCAGTGAGCTTATGGTATCGTAAGGAATGCTGGTTTCAAAGGAATCCGACAAGCTGGTCATCAACTGGTCAAAATTCTTCAGAACTGCAGCCGAACTCAGTTTATTGATGACGCCTTCGATCACGTACATCTGGTCCTTTCCTCTCTGGACATCTCCCTGAGGAAAAGCGTGCCGTTCTCTTGCAAAAGCCAGAGCTTCGTCAGAATTCAGATAATTGTCTCCCTTGACGAAAGTATATCCGCCTGCCTGGAAGTCGTAATCCGAATGAACCCGGACACCGCCAAGGGCCTGAATAATATTGGTGAAACCGGTGAAATTCAACCGGAAGTAGTAATCGATTTTCGTATCATAGAGCATGGACAGGGTATCCATGGATACATTTACACCATAGATCCCGGCGTGAGTCAGTTTGTCTTTTACCCCATTCGATATCGACAAGGGTACATAATAGTCTCTCGGTGTCGTCAGAAGGAAGATCTGATGCGTCTTGGTATTGACGGTTGCCAGGATATTCACATCCGACCGGCTGGTCTTGGAAACCGCGCCCGGAGTATCGATGCCGGAAAGAAAGATGGTAAAAACGCCATCTGTTGCTTTCTGTCCCTGGTCTGCCAACTGAACTTCTGTCTTGATATCATAAGACTTGATCTCTCGGATCTGACTTTTGAAATCCTTATATCCATCCACTTCCGAGATAGCCGGAAGAAATGCTTCATTCATGACAATAGCATCGCTTTCCTTATGAAGGAGGCCGGTTGCCATGCTTAAGAGATCGTCGTAGCTGTTCGATGCAGAAAGCTTCGCCGCCCCCTGATCCTTATCGATTCCCTGGTCCTTGGCAATACGCAAAAAGACCTGGTTCAGTTTCTTACTGTCATCGGTTTTCGAGATCCCGAAATTGTAATTCTTCGTCTCCCCGATTGATTGGGCCTTATTATCCTTCAGAACATATACGCCGTAAACCGTAGACTCGGTCTTGGCATTGGTGATCTTCTTGGCTGTATTTACCGTCGTCTGGAGATAATGAAAAGCAAGTCCCGCTAGAATACTGATGATCAGGGCCAAAGCAATTCCGGTCCAGTAGGAGATCTTATGATGGTGGTGCTTCCTGGTCAGAACCAAGTCAAGGACCCAGATGGCTGCCAGAATAAGGAGAGCCAGCCCGGTATACTTGACCGGGAAGAATTTAGACCGGATGATCGTAATCATTAAGAGAGCCGAGGTGAAAAGCTCTGCAATCAGGAAGACCCAGCGGATGATTTTATGTCTTGTACGCATTGATTCTCTGCTTGCTTTCTATTATTTCTATCTATATTTCTATATTTCTGTATCTCTGTTGAGACCGTTTCACTGCTATTGCATCACTTTACAAGCTATCTGTATCTCTGTAGCTCTGCAGTTGCATTACTGCACTACCAGATTGAAGCTGACCGGTGCGGATGTATTCCCGTCACTGTCTGTAACAGTGATCTGTATAGGATAGCTTCCAGGCTGCTTCGTATTGTAGTCTCCGGAGACATTGACTCTCCGGAAAAGTGCATTCTGGTCATCCTTGTCATCCGTAATACTCGTAACCACACCAACCGGATTAAAGCGGCTGCCTGCTTTGATCTCTACCTGAGAAGAGGAGAGAGTCACTACAGGAGCTGCCGGGTTCGAACCCTCTGACTGAACCGAACCCGCTGCCGGCTGGTCTGCATTTGCTGATGCATTCGTATCTTGGTCTGGATTTGCTGCATTGGCATCGGAGCCGGTGCCAGAATTCTTGTCGGAGTCCTTGTCCGAGTTCTTCTCTGAATCCTTGCCGGTTTCCCCATCGCCTGTCGATTTCTCATCGGACGAGTTTTCCGTCTTGGCTTTGCTATCGCCATTGGCTGAATCCGGGGAAGAAGCTTCCTGTCCACTTGCCTGATAGGTCACGGTTCTTGCTGCTGTGGTCGCATTATGTGCTTTATCTGACACGCCATAGAGGACAACTGCTTTGGTCTGGTCATTGTTCGGGGTGATGCTGACAATGAAAACCTTGTCTGTAACATCACCGTCACGGTTATCTTCGGCACGAAGCTTGGTCAGAAGATCGTTCGGATCTTCGCCTTCTTTATAGACAATGTCGGCATCGCTGAAGTGGATGACCGGCGGTTTTCGGTCTGTTCTGAGATACAGGAAAGCAGAGAGCAGAAGAAGTAAGACGCAGGCAAGTCCGAAAAATACCCGTATATTGAATTTTGTCATGCCCTGTCCTCCTTTTTCCTGTCACACTTTATCTTCCGGCTCCGCCTTGTCACCGTAGTATTTGCCATAGTATTTGCCGTAGTATTTCCCATAATACTTGCCATAATACTTATTCCCGCTTGCTACAGGAACTTTATTCAATACGACGCCAAGGATATGGGAGCCTGCCATCTCCAGCTGATTCTGAACATCCTGAAGGAAACGGTAGCTGACTTCACCGGATGCACAGACAATAATCGAGGCATCCGTTGCCCGGGAAATGACAACCGCATCGATCACGGATCCTACCGGCGGCGCATCGACGATCACGTAATCATAATGGTCGCGAAGAGTCTGGATCAGGTAAGAAAAACGCTTGGATCCTAAGAGCTCCGACGGGTTGGGCGGAACCTGCCCGGAAAGGATCATATCGAGACGGTTTATATTGGTATTAAAAATGCATTCAGTTAGCTCTGCTTTCCCGGTCAGATAATGCGTCAGGCCCTTATAACTTCCTTTGACATGATATCGGCCGGCCAAAACCGATTTTCGAAGATCTGCATCAACAAAGCATACATTCTTTCCAGCCTCAGTAAGAGAAACTGCCAAGTTCATCGTGGTTGTAGACTTGCCCTCGTTTGGCATGCACGACGTCACGACAAAAGCCTTTTTATCCTCGCCGGCAAATTCGATATTGGTCCGAAGCGCCTTATAGGCCTCGTTCATATGATAATCATTCTTATTATTTAGGGAGCGAATCGTGATCTCTGCCATGGCTTACCTTCTTTCCTTAGAGTTTGACTTGCCTGTCACCCGTTTCTTCCCGGAACGGTGACCAGCCCTTTCTCCCTCTGACAGGGGGATGGTTCCAAGAACAGTGAGCCCTGTATATTTCTCGACATCGTCCGCGGTCTTGACCGTATCATCAAGGAGATAGCGAACAACAAGAATCGCAATCGTAAGAAGCAGTCCAATCAGTGCGCCGACAAGGACATTCCGCTTGACATTCGGAGAAGACGGACTTGTTGGAAGTGACGCCGTCTCAACCGTATTCACAGCATCGATATTCATGACCTGTGTGATCCGGGCGGAAACGGATTTCCGGAGTGCATTGGCAAGCTTTCTTGCCATAGTCGGATCCGGGTCGCTGACACTGATCTGGAGGATCCGGGTGTTGGTCTGGTTCTCAACCTTGACGTGTGATTTCAATTGGGAAACCGTGAGGTCTGCACCAGACTGGGAAATGGCCTCTTCCAGGACCGGCCGGGTCGTTACCAGCTGGATATAATCTGCCGTCAGCTGGGTGGCTGTCTGCAGGTCGCTGGATGTGAGTGTATTCTGATCCTGACGGGACAGGATCAGGATTGATGTCTCAGAAGTGTACATAGGTGTCACAAAGAGGCTTGTGAAAATAAAGGTGATCAGGGCACAAAAAATAGTCACCAGAAGGACAATGACCTTCTGCGACCAGATAAGTCCGAAAACTTCAGCAAGGTCTATGGTGACTTCTTCATTGTTATTCTCTGTTGCCTTGGACCGGCGTAGTTCTTTCGAGTCCACTGGATAATCCTCTCATTCTAGTCCTAATCGACAACAAGTCAATACCCCCTCCCCGGGAAATACTCAGGAGAGGGGTAAAAATACTCACTTGTTACAAATACTTTTATATCATAAATAGTTGCTCTGTATAGTTCAATATGCAAATTGAACAAAGAATGCAGATTGAACAAAGATCAATTCACGAAAACTTGAAATCGTGGGCAGAAAATTCTGAACCTATGATCCTGCCCTTGCCTCGCAAATCCCTGATGACTGCATCAATCGGATCAATGCTTCTGTACTCTTAACAGCACCGGTCGCATTTAAATGTTCTCCATGATCGAAAAAATCGGTATGAGGATCGATGGTAAGACCACTGTTCGGCATATTCAGATCGATAAAGGGGAGGTTGAATCTGCTTGCATATATAGATAGCGCATTATGCCGTCCCATGGAATATTGCTTGGGGCAAACACTGCTGTAGAGACAGAGTGTGATATTTCTTTTCTTACACTCCGCCGTAATTTTATTCATGATATGCCTGTTAAATTTTGAAAACTCGAGGACCTCTTTCGTGGGTCGCATGTAATTCATATCAGGCGCATCCGAAGAAACTGCATTCATCGGTGTAAAACCCTTAAAATCCGAAGACACAGGCTCCGGTTTTCGGATCAGGTTTTTCCATGTGTCGTGATAAAAGAAGACAGGGAATGTGCGGCCTGCCAGGTCAGGAATAAGGGCCTTCGCCCCATCCAGATTACCTCCGTAATAAAGCACATCCGTTTCAAACATTATGATCCGTGGGTTCTGGCACTCTAATAGTTCCTGAAAAGCACGATATGCCTCAAGAATCGTCATTCCGGGACTTGAGAGGAGGATAGAATTCTTGCCTATCCCCTGATCCACGAGCTTGGTGTCAACGTCTGTCATAACAAGGGAATCGCCAATAAAAGCCAGGTCTATGCTATGATCTGGCACTTCCTTCAATGTAGTTAGAGGTCGGATGTGATTCCCGATCGCAGCGTCGACTCCACCTGTGAAGGAAGGTATTTTCACTGATACCAGAGACACCAGACGGAGCAGAACAAGAAGTATTGCAAGAAAGAGGGCACATGAGATCCCTTTGTTTTTCATTGCTCTTTCAAAAGTTTTTTTCAATTTCCCTAAGGACATAGCAGGTTTCCTTTCAGCTAGTAGAAAGATACTGCCTATTTTACCGATGATCCCTCATCCTCCTTGAGTTCCGTACCATAACCATAGTCCAATGCATCCGATTCATCAAATCCACTCAAAGTCTGAATCTTCTGTGAGATTTCATTTACTGTAGAGGTCGGGGTATAGTCCGTCTTTTTATACAGATATTCATACAGTGCCTTGACATTACTTGACAAAGTACAAGGGACATCTACAGATCCCCTTTTACCAAGGTTCGTTGTTTGCAGAGCAAAAGGGAAGCCCGTTTGTCCCTTCAGGGAGTAACTCTGAATGGCCATAGCAAGCTGTGTCAGCTGTCCAGCTGAGAGCGATGTTGAGATATCCGGGAAAACATTCGTCACCAGCTTATTAAGCTGAGTCGGGCTGGCGGACTTGGCCTTCTCGATCAACTTTTCTACCACAATTCTCTGCCGATTTGCACGGCCGAAGTCCATGGAACTCGTATAACGGATCCTGCACCATGCGGTTGCCTGGACACCATTCAGATGAACATTGGTTCCCGGTGTAATTGGCTGATCTTCATCCATATGTCCTGTGACATATGCGACTTCACCGGCATAACCCTTTTTCTTAATAATATCGACCTCTTCCTGAGTGACATCTACATTCACTCCGCCCACGGCATCTACTGCCTCAACCAATGCATTAAAGTCAACTGCAATGTAGTCCTGGATATCCAGATCCAGGTTTCGATTCAGCATAGTCATGGCTTGTTTTGCGCCGCCTCGTGCATAAGCGGAATTTGCCTTCTGCAGGTCCATTTCACCTGTAACATCCAAAAGGGTATCACGATAGACGGAGACGATTCTCACTTCCTTGGTGTCATTATCTATAGCTGCAACCATGATTGCGTCTGACTGACCGGTGTTGAAGTCACCATTAGAACGATTGTCCAAGCCAAAGAGGGCCAAAGTCGTATAACCCTGCAAGAGGTCCTCCGTCTTTGCATCCAACTTATTCTTTTGAATTTTCCCAACATCATTGAAATTAATACGGCCCAGCTTGGAATAAACATAAATCAAAGCAAGGAGAATCAGAAGAATGAGGATCTCAATGATCAGTAACACTCTTCTCTTCTTTTTTTTCTTTTGTCGTACTAGCTTACGCTGGATTCTTCTTTCTTCCACTGTCAGTTCTGATTTTCTTGCCTTCAGAATCCTCTTTTTTTCTTCTTTGTCAAGATGCAGGCTGGAACCCTGATTTCTATTGTGTTTTCTGGATGTCATCATTCAATCCTCATATTTTCTTTTTGATTCTAATTGGATGTCAGTCTTTATATTCTGATGTCTCTCGAACTCTCAAAGTTTCGCATCATCATAAACAGCTGGCGGACTCTTCCGAAACACAATCAACTTACTGAATACATAATTCAAAGCAATGACGATGAACTGACTCATGAATTTGACCGGCATATTCGGCCATTTCAGTCGGCCGATAAAGAAATACAACATAGCCTCTTCAATGCCAAGAGTAATCAGCCTGCCGGCACTGAAGCCGATCAATTGATGAACAAAGGCATAGATTCCCTTGACATGTGCGACAAAG
The DNA here is from genome assembly GCA_029100405.1 of Lachnospiraceae bacterium. Lineage (GTDB taxonomy): Bacteria > Bacillota > Clostridia > Lachnospirales > Lachnospiraceae > Lachnocurva. Next base: position 20,977 of record JAQXPG010000125.1, read on the forward strand.
ACATAGCGCCGATTGGTTGCAAATGCAAAGTAAGTAGCAAAAACCCATGAAATAGCATTTGAGATGATGATATTCCACCCGAATCCTTCGGTGAATAAAGCATATGTCCCAATCGAAATGATGAAAGTCCACAAGCCAAAGATGCCATACATCATGAGTTGCTTGTATTTCGCATACAGCGGCAAGACCTTAGCCCTGCCGTTGGGATGGTTCCGGAATGCCCATGCTATAAACTGATCTAAGAGATCATTCGGATCTTTTAAATGAAGTTTTCCCATATACCCTCATTCTTTTATTCTACTGCAATCTCCCGCTGTCATTTTCTCCTTTGACAGCAAACAATAGCTAATGTATTTTAGCACGGTAACAACTGACTGTCCAATGAAATTAAAGAATCCGTCACGAACCAATCAGAAATCGGTCATAAATACAACATTTATCCGAGCTTGGATTTCTGCTCTATCCGATGTAAGATGTTCAGCATAGAGCATTTTACAATCATTGATCATTGGAATAAATATTGAGGTGATTCTTCGTTATGAAAATACAGATCATTATCGCTTCCCACAAATCCTGCTCTCTTCCATCCGATTCATCCATGTATTTGCCTCTTCAGGTCGGTGCGGAGGGGAAAAGGCCATTGGAAGTTCTTGGCGATCATTCCGTCTTGGATCCATCGGGAAAATATGCGGAGCAAAAACAGTTTGAGCGGGATGACACCGGTGACCAGATCTCCAAGAAGAACCCCTTCTACTGCGAGCTCACCGGTGCTTATTGGGCATGGAAGAATCTGGACGCAGACGTGATTGGCCTGGTTCATTACCGCCGCTATTTCACGGTAATGCCAAAATCATATCGGGCAACTCACAACTGGAAAGACAGTGTCCTGACCGAGGCAGAGCTTCGTTCCATCCTCTGTTCCTATGCCTCTGCACTGTATGGAAATATGGAAAATACGAAAGAGCAGGAAAAAATTGCAGGTGAGACCAAAGAGTCAAAAGCAATCGATGATCCTACCACAAATCAGGAAGAGGCTCTGCATCAGCTCCTGCAAAATGGTCTTCTGATCGTCCCTAAGAAAAGGAAATATTATATAGAATCTCTCTACTCCCACTACAATCATACACTGGATGGACAGCATCTGGATATCTGTCGCCAGATCCTGGTTGAAAAGATGCCTGAGTATCTCGGCGACTTTGATCTCGTGATGAAGCAGAACTGGGGCTATATGTGGAATATGATGATTGCCTCAAGAGCTGTCTATGACAAGTACATGACCTGGCTCTTTGCTATATTGGAAGAACTCGAAAAAAGGATCAGTTTGGATGGTCTTTCTCCCTTTGAACAGAGGCTCTTCGGCAGGGTCAGTGAGATTCTCTTCAATGTATGGATACACCATGAGATGGATTTCAAAAGCTTGTATACAACCACGAAAAATCAAGGCATTTCGAACTCCGGGCTTCTTCTGCTCGAGTTTCCTGTACTCCACACGCAGGCGGAGAACTGGCCTTTGAAGATTCGGTCCTTCTTAGCTGCTAAATTATTCGGAAAGAAATATAAAGCCTCTTTTTAATAATGCTAGCGGTTAAAGCCATAGCCGGTCTTGCTTCGAATCTTGAAAATAATATTTTGTAAAAATAAGCAAGGGTGATTCAGAATCTGCTTCACCTTACATGCCTTACTTCCTTGACGGAAATCAGCCTTGAAAGTCATCATTCTCTTAAGTCTCTTCAGGTCTCGGATCGTCTGTCTGGCCGGAAGATACAAGCCTTTGCCAATCGGATAGAGATCAAGCTGAGAAGATTCTAATTCCATGGTAATGAGATCGATAAATTCATAGGTCGACTGATCCGTCAGACGGGTATCTCCGGACAGATTCTTCGATGTGTAATGGTGGATATACAGGGCCTGATCAATATATCGGAATTCCACCCCGGCTTCCAGGAGAAGGATCCAGAGGAAGTAGTCATCTGCACCGTTCTTCGTCAAGGGATGTGTCATCCAGAAATCCGGTATCCATTTTCTCGGTATGAGGCACTGACCCGGGGATACGATCTGTGTTCCAATATTGAGATAGGTCGTCCTGTTACCAACCTGTTTCTTATGATAATCTGTCCGGTACCAGAGGGACTTCCAATCCTTTTGCTCTAATATGGCATTAGCTACATAAATAAATGGCTTCTTATGATCGGATGAATTCAAGGCAGCCTTGCCAAAACGAAGAACCGCATCATCGGATAAGACATCATCCTGATCCAGAAAGACAATATATTCACCGGATGCTTCTTTGAGTCCATGGATCCTGGATCGTTGGATCCCCTGATTCTCACGATTCTGCACCAACTTGAACTGAAATATTTTCCCTATTTCATTATTGCCGGAAGTCAAACCGTCTTTCTCGGAATCAGATACAGAAGGGCCCCCGGCATCTTCCACCGTACCAGAATCCTGGTTTTCCTTCTGTACTTCCCAGAACATCACCTCTTCCCCCGGACTGTCATTCACCATAACCACTTCGAAAGACAATGCATCCGCGAGCTCTGATTTTTGAATGGTCTCTGCATTTCGAAGGATCATCGCCCGAAAGGCTGGCATATAGTGATTTCCCTTAAAAAAAGGGGTAATGATAGAGATTTTGATCTTCTTTTTTGACATGAAATACTCCACATGTTTTCATCAGGCTATCTAACGAATCTGTTTGAGTCGGTGATATAATTTTTGAAAATGCTTCTTTCCCCAACGGAAGAGATTCATCCTCCGAAGCGCTTTCCCGGCATTTCCCTGGCAAAAAGGCTGATAGAGGAAACTTGTTAAGAAAGAGCTGCTATGGAACTCTCCCCGCAGTTTCTGATATAGACTGCTGTCCTGCATTTCCTTCTCAATCATGGAACGCACTTTTGCCTTTGGCGTCCCATGATCCAATTCCCGGGCCGTCATAGAGGCAAAGGAGCGGAAATACCGTCCTGCGATCATAGAAAGATCTCCATGATCTCCTCTTAATTGATATTGCTGGTCCAGAAATTCCTGAAAGCGTCTTTTCTGCAATTCAAAGTATTCCGGTATATATTTTCCTGTCAGACGATCATCCTGGTCTATATTGACATAATGATAGAGGACATCGGGTATTGTGGCTGCTCGTTGGGCCAGATCGTAAACTTTCCGATTGAAGAAGAAATCTTCGCTGAAGCTTAGATCAGGGAAGAAGATTTCCTTGCTTTGAATCATTTCTGTCCGATAGATCTTATTCCAGGGATAGCCATAGAGAGTTTTTTCTTCCATTTGAGAGAGCATATCCGCCAGTGCCTTGGGATTCTCCCGGTCCGCAAAAGCTCTCTCCGGTGTATGTGTCGCAGAATAGCTGACACTCCCGTCATTATCCAGAAAATCCTCCGCGATACCGAAAGCCAGAACATCCGGATCGTACTGTTGGATCGCATATCTTGCCTTTTCCAGAAGTGTCGGCTCGATCCAGTCATCCGCGTCCAGGAAAAGAAGATGGGTACCATGCGCCTTCCGGATGCCAAGGTTCCGGCTGGCAGATACGCCGGAATTCTTTTGGTTATAGAGAAGTTGCCAGGTTGGATGCGATCTCACCGTTTCTTCCAGCCATTTTCTACTCCCGTCCGTAGAACAATCATCGATAAAGAAGACTTCCAAGGGTGCCAAAGTCTGCCTCTCAATCGATTGGCAAAGGCGCGGCAGGCTGGATTCTGCGTTATAAACCGGTATTACGATGGTATAGGAAATCATTTACTGCCCCTTCCGGTAAAGACAACGGCAATGGTTTTCAAAATAATCTTGATATCGAGGCCCAGAGTCCAGTTTGCGATATACTGGGTATCCATCTTGACGATCTCTTCAAAATCGGTGATATCCGAGCGACCGCTGACCTGCCACATACCGGTCAATCCGGGACGAAAGGCCAGTCGAGCCTTATGGTGCAATTCGTACTGTTTGAACTCATCTTCTGTCGGCGGACGAGTCCCGACCAGGGACATATCACCGATCAATACATTCCAAAACTGAGGGAGTTCGTCGATGGAGTGCTTGCGCATGAAATGACCAATGGGAAAGATTCGAGGGTCATTTTCCATCTTGAACATCAGACCCTGCATTTCATTTTGGGCCATAAGCTCCGCCTTACGACGATCGGCGTCCGGATACATGGAACGGAATTTCCAGATCTTAAATCGACGTCCGTTTCTGCCGACACGAGGCTGACCATAGAAAACCGGGCCGGGCGACTGGTGCTTAATGATCGGTGCGAAGATCAAAAAAGCAATTCCCGTGAAGAGAAGACCAACTAAGGCACCCACAATATCCATGAGTCTCTTCAGGAAAAGCTGTCTCGCATTCCGGATATTCATGGAAGACGTCAAAACCGTGTAATTCCCATAGCTTTCCAGACGACGTGACGGAAGCATCTGGTCTGTATGGACCAGGGCAACATGCACTGTGATTCCGAACTCCACCAATTCAGCAGCCAGTGCATCTGAAGAAGCCCTGGTATTCCCGTCGATAAAGACCTCGTCTACCACGTTGGTCCGAAGGTATTCCAAAAGGCCGTCTGCATTACAGACCACCGGAATGCCAAGAATCTCCTGCCCGGTCATATCTTTGTCCACAACAACGATTCCGGTCACCTTAAAGTCGGTATAGAGATTCTTTCCAACTTCTCTTACGCACTGTTCTGCATTGATCTCTTCGACAATCAGAAGCATATCGGATTTATTCACATCCAATATCTTCCTTCTGCGGATCAGTCGTTTCCACAGTACACGAACAATATATTCAAAGCAAATGGAAATCATGAGATAGAGGAAGATCATTCCCCGAGAATAAAAGAGGGACTGCCTTGTCGCATACATATAGATCAGGAGTCCTCCGAATACGATGAAACAATGCCCTATCGTATGGGTCAGCTCCTGAAAACGGTTTCTACGAAGGATCCCGCTGTAACTCTCTGTGAAGAAAACCACACAGATATCGATCAAAAAAAGGATGACCGCCATCCTCTGGTAAATACCATCCCGGTAGATCATATCCCGTTCGAACCAATCTCCCCGAAAGCGGATCAAAAAGGCACAAAGGAAGGCCAGTTCCTGCATAAGGAGATCCAATATGGTAAAATCCAGATGTTTGATCCAGCCGCTTTTCTTTTCCTGATACATAAAGCCCCCGTTTCTAGCCTTCTGTACTTATTTTCATCAGATCACCCATTTCCCCGTTTTCGGATCCAGGTGAAGGCAGGTGTCCTGACTGTAGTTATCATCTACAGAAAAAATCGATGCAAGTTGTTCTGTCAATGGCTGGTGGATATATTTTCGGTAAATTTCTTCCATACCCTTCCGCGCCTGCTGTAGGATTTCTTTCGGGACTTGATCCACAGAACCGTATCGCAAGCTCTCCAATCTTCCTCTCGCTCTCGCATAATCGAGGATCCCATTCTGAAGATCTTGTATGCCCTCTGAAGGTTTCGCTTCTTTCCGGTATTCCGGATCTCTTCCTCGAAAGCGAATCAACTGACCATAAGGAGCCTGGAGCACACTTTCAAGAAATAGCTGTGTCTCCTCAATATCCTTTATAAAATCCCCCGAGTTCTCCTTCTGCTCGGTCTCCTGATCCACTTCGCTTCTCAATGTTAGAGGGGATTCAGGGCCATACATTGAAGCGATCGGACAATGATTCTCTGCCAGCTTCTCATTTTTCTGAAAGACAGCAAGATAAGCTGCAGCAACCGGTGACTCCAAAAGGCGACTCATCCAATACTGAATGGTGCCACTATAGCCGATATCCACAAGGAGAACTTTGTCCCGGTCTACATTTGATGGAAACATTTGGTCAAGGTAGCCTAAATAACTTGTTCGTTCCTCCTTCGCATACGAAATCACCTCAGGGAATATTGCTCGAATCTTCTCGATCGTTTTCGAAAAGTCATCGTCACTTGCTCCCTTTTTGAAGTGGACCTGGCGGTCGGGAAAGTGCTCTGCCTTCTCCTGAGGGTATCCCAGTCGTGAAACCAGAAGATTTCGAAGCGATCCGTCATAATCTCGCCGGAGAATTTCCATAATATCCTCTTCCGTCCGAATTGCCGCTACAGAAACTGAACGGCGGGATGTCAAGAGGTAGCAGCTGGGCAGAGCCTGATCTCCAAATATGATCTGGTAGAGCTGGCGGAAGATATAACCCTCACGTGCCAGGAAGGCAATCATCTGCACTTCATTCTCCCGTGCTTTATTATGAATCCAGGTGATAAATTCATAAAAGAGAGGGCCAAAGGCAGTCCAGCCAAATGTATAGGAATCATGAAAACGAAACTGTCCATCCGTAGAAAGGGCAAATGGACTATTGTAAGCGCCAAGATTACAGGTGAGTCCCTTCACAATGGACTGCATGATGGGGTCATTGATCTTGCTTTCACAGGCAGACTGACCATCGATTCTTTCCTCGTCCCTTGGATTCATGATCCAGCAGGTTTTCTCATTTCGGTCCGACAATTCCTGCCAATCCGACTGCAGATTATCCCCGACGTGAGCAAGATTCATACCCTGGTAGTCTGTAAGGACCTTCTCCCAGAGGCTTCCGTCATCCTTCCTGAGTCCCTCTTCACAGGAGATATAAAGGGCTTCATAACCTTGAATTCCATTCTTTGAAAGGATGTCTTCGATGATATCCTTTGGAAGATACATGTCACTGACCAGGATCAAGCGCTTCCCCTTTTTTCTCAACTGATTCCAGAGATCTACCATGTCGCGTCTCGGAGATAAAAGTTCTCTCTCCAGATCGATTTCTTCCTGAAGGTAGTGCTCCATTTCTGTCTCGGACCAATGCATAGACTCCTTCAGGATGGAATAGATCTGTCGGATGGAGGTCTTGGCACCGAAGCTATGGTTGGCTTCGATTTCTGCAAGGATTCGTTTTTCTGCATCAAATCTATGATTCAACTGATTGGATTCTGCTCCGGAAACCCTGTTTGCTTCCCGCCTTCCTGGTTCTGCCTTTTCCATAAGCCAGAAAAGGTCAACAGGATGATGCAATTCCCTGGTAAGCAGCGTATCGAAGATATCAAAGCTTATGACGTCATAGGCCATGAGATCCAGTTTCAGATTCGTCCTGTCCCTTCGAAAAACAGGCAGGAAGGCCTGCTTATCCCAGTCAACATGTACTTCCCGTCTGCCTGAGGATAGGATAGCATCGTGATATCCATTATAACGGCATACCTTTGAAACAGCTCTCTCCAGTACGTGAGCCAGGGTTCCATCGGTCTGGCTTGCTTCCGGATCAAAATCCGAATAGGTCAGATGACGGTTCCAAATCTGACGAATGGCCTCATTTCTAATCAGGAAAAAACTTCCTGCCGGATAGAGAAATACCCCTGACGAAAAGGGTATTCCCAGGGATTCGAGAAAATTTCTTCCCTTTTCTTCATCTGACAGCCAACTATATGCTTCCGGTGCCATCCCTTCATAGCGCTCCGGATAAGCCAGGCCAATTTCCGGGTGGGTTTCCATCAGACGAATCAAACGGGCGGCAGTCTCTTTGTCTCCTATCAGAGTTTGGACTGAGAACTGGCGCCAGTCTTCCTGTTCTTTTCCGGTATATAGAGATTTCTTGGAATGCAGATGGAGAACATACTTATAGTCTTCCAGTTCCCTCCCAAAGAGGACATACATGGGGGCAATGTCTCTCCCGCGATTTTCTGTTGGCCGGATTTGAAGCTGATTTAAATGTGGAATTGCTCTACATTTCTCTGTGATTTCCTGCTGATGAACTGCGTTTTCACTTCCCCGATCCTGTATCGAAATAAAGAGATCAAAGGGAATTGAAATATTGGAAAGGGATCTTACAAATTCATCCAGGAGATCCTCATAATAGAGATGAAGTTGAACCGCCAAAAATTTCTCAGGCGGGTTCTCTAACGCCTGACAAGCTTCTCCATCCAGCTCGTTAAAGGTCAGCCGTATATCATCTCCTGGAATGACAAAAGAAGCCCGTCTCTCGGCGAGCTTCACTTTGACCTTATTCATAAATGCTGTTAGACCCTGGCGTCGAAGGATTTCCATGCCTCGGCGCAAGTGACGTAATTGATTCTTATTCATAAGCATTACTCTTTTTCGACCTTGACATCTGAATGCATGTCATAAAATCCAACCGTATCCTTATCAGAAATTACAGTCAGGCTAATAACATCATACAGACGATGATAAACCACAAAGTCTACACCATCAAATCCAGTGCAGCTGACAGAAAGAAGATATGTTCCACTCTGCAGACTCATGACTTGTTGAAATGTACATACATATGTCTCTCCAGCCTTTGCCGTGAAGAGATTTTTCTTTTCCAACATCGTGTTGGTACCAGTTATTGCTACTCCCTGTCTATTTTTAATAGTGAAAGTAAAAATCGGATTTTCTATTTCCTGATTAAAGTGGATCTTCGTCTTTATGGCAAAGACTGTATCCTTCACCAAATTATTTGTGATGTTACCATCCTGGTCTACAACTGCAAAATCAACGATTTCAGCATCTCCTGACCCATACTCATTCAGCTTCGGATTGATTTCAAATGCATCTCTCCACAATCTTCCCTGATGTGTCTTTTGTATGAGACCACTGTTTCTCTTGCTACGTCCTGCCGTATCAGTTTCTCCTCGAAGCACAGCTTCAACATCAACCTGATTCACCAGAATTCGCTTATATAAATCAATAATATCCTTAGGAATACCCTCAGCTACTTTCCGTCCATGATCCAAAAGAATAACCCTGTCACAATACCTGGCAATAGAACCCAAATCATGACTTACAAACAGAACCGTCTTCCCCTCATTTCGAAATTCTTCAAATTTCTTATAGCACTTGGATTGAAAAAAAACATCTCCTACCGAAAGTGCCTCGTCAACAATAAGAATCTCCGGATCTATATTGATTGCAACGGCAAAGGCCAGTCGGATAAACATACCGGAAGAATATGTTTTGACAGGCTGATATACAAAATCTCCTATATCTGCAAAGTCAAGGATATCTTGAAGCTTTTCATCTACCTCTTCTTTCGTATATCCCATCATTGTGCCGTTCAGATATACATTTTCAATTCCTGTATATTCCTGATTGAAACCAGCGCCTAATTCCAACAATGCGGAGATACGACCATTAATTTCCACATCACCGGAAGTCGGAGTAAGTACTCCGGTAATAATTTTTAAAATAGTTGATTTTCCGGCTCCGTTGGTACCAATAATCCCGACAGTCTCACCTGTGTTAACATCGAACGAAAGATTTTTCAGAGCATAGTGCTCTCGATATCTTTTTTTATTACCAATGCCAAAAGCATCCAGAACCCTATCACGATTCCTATTATAAAGTTTATACATCTTTGTGACATTTTTTACACTGATGGCGTATTTTTCGTTCATATAACCTCACAAAACATCTGAAAACTGACTTTGTAGTTTCTTAAACACCCAGTTTCCCAGCAAGCAAACCACAATTGTTACACCCCAGAAATAGAGATTTATTATTCCACGATTCCAGAACCAAAAATGATCAATGAGAGCATCTCTATATCCGGATACTATGTAATAGAGAGGGTTCAATTTCAAAATCAGTAATACCGCACCATGTAGCCTTCCAGATTCAACCATACCGTCGATATTCCACATAATCGGTGTCATCCATACAACAATTTGGAGAAGAATATTTACAATTTGAGATAGATCTCGAAAAAAGACCACAATGGCACTTGTAATATAGATGATTCCGGCAGTATAAACAATCATCGCTGCTGTGTAATAAAATACCTGCAACGCATATATTCCGGGCATAAATCCTGATACTGCAAAAAATACCAATGTAAATCCTATAAAAAATAAATGGACAAAGAGCGCTGATGTCATTTTAACCAACGGCAGAATATCAATTTGGAACACTACTTTTTTTACCAGATAAGTATATTCCAACATGGCATTTGTTCCACTGGATACTGCCTCAGAGAAAAAGAACCAAGGCACCATTCCGGCTGTAAGCCACAAGACATACGGCGCTGTGATTCCAGCCTTTGTTGTCTGACCTCCGATATTCAACGCCTTGGCAAAGACAAACCAATAGACAAGTATGGTTACAATAGGCTGTACAAACGCCCACACAATGCCAAGGTAGGAACCGGCAAATCGTTTTTTGAAGTCATTTTTTCCAAGATTCCAAATTAATTTCTTGTTTTTCAAAATGTCTGTAATAATCATAGACATCTCCTAGGGTCAAATATATTCATTCTTTTCATGGTATATAGTCTTCAGTTTAGCATGAAATTGAAAAAGTGCCCATGAGAAAAACATAATAAGTAATACACAAATCAGAAATATCGCACAGCTTGCTTTTCTGCTTGCATTATTCAAATCAAAACGCCTGATTACCTCGTAAATGATGAAATGATGAACCAGAAAACATGCATAGGAATATTTTCCGATCACTTTACAGAAATTCCGAAAAGGATCCCATTTCAGATATCCACTCAACCAGGTCAAAATCAAAAACGATGCAATTCCCACATAGAAAGTCTGTATATTATTATGGATCACCGTAGGCTTAATAAGTGTATTCGCTATAAGAACAATAATTGACAGGAGAAGGACTTTCCAATCTACCTTCTTGATATATTTCTCAAACAGCATGCCAAACATAAATTCCGGAACTCTTGCAAATAAACCAATCGATTTTCCGAAAGTAAATGTCGAAACCAAGGCTAAAATAATAGCCAGTAAAAATGCTACTCTTGGCATTCTCTGTACTCCTATCCGAAGCAAAGGGAAAATGCAATACATCATGATGATAACCGCAATGAACCATTCTCCGACCAGACACGGAGCAGAAATTCCGTAATTGGCGAGATAAGAATCAATCCCAAGAAAAGAAAATAATAACGTTTTAGGAGAGAGCCCTCCTAATAATGTTCCACGCATAAAGTAAGTATATGCAGCGGCACAAAGATATGCAATCCAATACATCGGATAAATACCAAGAAACCTTTTTTTATAAAAGTCTCTTGCAGCAAATCTCTGGTCATAAACATACATTAATGAAGCACCGGAAATAATAAAGAATAGGGATACTCCAAAAGCTCCAATATAAATATTAGCAACACGCAGTGTGATGATTGCGTTTTCCGGTTTTGGCTGTACCACATTATAAATCCATATAGCATTATAATGTGTCAATATAATTGCAATCGTAGCAATCGCACGGATAAAGTCCAAATAAAATAATCTGGGTCTTTTACTTGCCATGTTTTCTTCTCCAATATCTCTTGATAGTGTCCCATCCTCTCCCATTCTTCACTTCCCGATAGAAATGAAGCAGCTTTTTGTCATGTGGATGTCTGCGTACAACCTCATAGGAGGATGACATATGAGCTCTTGTATCATTCCAACTTCCGGCATCGCCTCCCTCAAAGAAAATAATCTTATTCAATTCATGCAGCATAAAGTTCAAATTAGTAACTTCCATGGCAGATCCTGTATCTGTCATAATCCATCCGGAATAATAGCCCGCACTTTGCGCTGCAAATGGATAAATTCGTTCAATGGCATGAAGAAGTGTGCCATCATCTGCTAGAGGTTCCTTAGGGAAATCGTCATATGTCCAGGTTTTATGAGCGAAGATCGGACGGATTGCTTCCGTTCTTGCCCAAAAGTATGAACCTAGTGGAGCAATCGGTTCACAATCCGGCCGGATCGGTGCAGTGATTTTCAAATTCTTCATCAAATCAACTGTATTCTGATAGTTTAATCCCCATTCCAAACCTAAAGTAATGTAATAATCAGCATGGTTAGGTGGTGGTGGCATGAGAATACCGGCTCTGGGATTTTTATGGAAAGTATCTATAATATTAGAGACATATATGGAATTTCCCAAAACATTCTCAAAGCATTTATAAGCAAAGGATAGTCCAACACTACCCGGCTTTACCTGTCCAGCTTTCTTATCATGAACATGGCAAATGATATCATACTCATCAAGGTGTTTTTGTACTTCCACAAGGAACGGTCCAATGTCCCTGCCAGAATTCGGAACTACCTTAACTTCAAGTTTATGGCAAGGAATGGTTCCAAACTTCTTCTCAATTTCATCCTTCTGTTCGTCAGTGTTTGTCGTAACATAGATATCTGCATTTTCCGGCATGGACGCTGCATAGTGTCTGCACTGATCAATTGTGTCCTTAAAATAGATGTGCATGAACAATGCAATGCGATCCTGCTTACCTGCATCTTTTGTTTTTTCAATATCGGATGGGAGAAAATAGTTCCAATGAAGATTTCTCTTTAAAATAGCCATATTCTCCAGACGAAGAATATTTTCCCAAATGAGATTCAAATCATAGTTTGTATGATCCTTAAGATACTTCCATAGTTCAAAAGCTGCTTCGCCCGTTGATTCATTTAGGACTACATTATAATCCTGCATAAATGTTCTACGTTTAAAAATCGGCGAATGATACTTTTCAATCATTTCCTTAGGCATGGATACGATTGGTTGATAAGTATAGCTCTTGTACTCCTCTGCATCCAAATATACACCCCAGCGATATCCCAAATCTTCGAAGGTCTTGGTAAACTGCGTCTCATATCTGCTGATTGAATCCAAGTATCCGTGAATCATCGGCATGTTTTTCCAATATTCTATGAAATCTTTTGTACCTGCCAGACTTCTACGAATAACAATAAAATACGACTGGATGTGATTCGGAATATATCCATCCTTCATAGTTCCAAACGGGTCAAAATCTGTTTGATAGAATTCAGAAATGCCCCAAAAGTCCAATTCCTTTGCAGTCATTGATTGAAACATCTCAGAAAAAGGATAGACTGGTCCCATCATTGTATGATTAAACATAACCACCTCATCGAAATCTACCAGGTGGTCATATCCCACATATTCTAAAGCAGTCTTATAAGCCCATACATCCAATCCTTCATTTTCTCGAACAAGAATTTCGTTCGAAAACCGATTTAAAATATCACGTCCTCTATCCGTCAATTTTCCATTCACTACAACAACAAGGCGTTCCAGATTTTTACACAAATCGTCCAGCATCACTGGAATGTAACGATCTACAATACCGTCTCGGTCATAGAAGAAAAAGATTCCTAACCTTTTCATTCCCATCCCACATTTCCACATCTATAAGTATCTCTGTATAATTCCTGTCAACTGTTCCTCTTCAAGTATATCCGCTTCCGCTTTGGGGATATCAATAAACTCTCGTTCCGTGATCAAAAGGTCATAACGATAAACCACCTCTATGAACTTCATATCTTTCTTAATTGAAATTCTGATTTGTGGATCATTTCCTGGAGATAAGTATAGTGTTTTTGCAATTTTTCTTAATCCATCCGAATAGAATGGTACACGTTTTCCATTTTGGTCAATAATATGAACCAGGCTTAAGACTCCAGGCATAGACGCCGGATCAAAGCGTAACTCTCTTGTTCCCTCCGGCCACGTCAGATGTAACTTGTAGAATTCCTCCAGTTTTGTCGGATATACTGGTTTAATATTCTCAAAATAATATCCGATTCCAAAATCAAAGTTTACCTCCGCTTGAACCTTCTGCCTCCGCTCAGACAGTCTTTCTGCCCAGGCTTTCTGGCCCATAGCATTATGATAAATGTTTTCCAACAGGTAATTTGTCTTCTGATATTCCGGTTCACTCTCAAGATGATCTCTCCCTGAAACAAACCGTTGGAAAGACTCTTCCATCTTTTGATAGACTTCCGTCCAGCCACTAGGAATACCCAATAACTGGTAAAGCCGTTCTCCAAGTAATTCTCTTCTAAATCCTCGATAACTCAAATAATAATGAATACATCGTGCCTTAATATAATCCCATGGAATCAGGAAGTCAAAAGTCCACTCATAGTCAGCAATCTGATAACCACCACCATTCTCTATATAGATATTGTCAAATATACAATCTACATTACTTACCGGCAGAGACTTTCCAAACTCTTGGTGGTAATCACCGAAAACTTCTATAAACTCTTCCGATTTCCGGAAATCTACCAGACCCTGAATTTTTTCTATAGATTGAAAGACCTTTTGAATCAAATCTACAGCTTGAGTTATCTCCCCCTGATTCAGCATAGAATCAACATATTCTGAAAGACTTACACTATCTATGAAGTCCAAAGAAATCCCTTTCCCCGGAATGTCTACGCATTTGTTATAAGAAATTGGGCTGTCTTTATAGATGTTACTGAGCTTTTGATAATTCTTATAAATGCTATGGATAAAAGGCCCTGCCTGATTAGAATATGCCTCTTTTGTCACCAACTGATTCCTAACCTTTGTCACAGAGCGAAATTTTTCATCTCTTTGATCTGAAAAATGTACATAATCTATACTTCGGATATCTGAATTAATCTCTTTTGTAACTGCAAAAATACAGCTATCAAAATATCTAACCAAGTCTCCATTTTCAACCAAGACATCCGTAAAGTCACTTTGATTCATCAATTGGATTCTATCCTTGCGAAAATCTGCCTTATTCCCAAAATTAAAGCCAAGTTTCGGCAAGTGTTGATCTGTATAGATATCTTTTACGAAAACCTGATCAGGATATGGATAAAATTTTCTATACTTCAGCTTTAAATCATCCGCAATTATTTTTTCCATTTCTTCTATGGAAAAGCCAATTCGATCGTCTAATTGATTCCTAGCCTCAACCACATGATTTGTGATATAGACTTCTTGCACATCTCTTTCAATCCATTTAGACAAGCCAAGTCGATTATCCATAATCAGAAACAGAATTCCCTGAAACTGGAGACGGCCTGTTAAATACAATATCTGATGTTTTATCTCTTCTACGGTTAGAGTGTTGTCTACATGAAATATAATTTTATCAAATCTTGCTAAAGAGAACCGTTCTTCATCCAATTCTCTCATTGAGCGCAGAACCACTGCCTTCCCATGGCATCGTTCATCAACAATGTCTTGTTTCATGTCCGGTTTCAGCACACAAAAAAGAGAGTCGACATGCGAGGAAAGCCATTCTGTAAGCTCACCATATTCCACATTTACTTCCAATACCGAATCTTTTGCTTTGAAAGGCATCCATGAGATCAGATTGGTCCGATGCGAGGAAAAGATGTAAAGAAGCTCTGGGCTTTTTAATTCCCTCAGTTTTCTTCTTCTTTCCTCTTCTGTTGCCCCCGCTAAACTCAAAAGAAGCTCTTGAGAATCCGCCATCATTTTTCCTTCATAATTTCTGTGATCTTACTATTGTCACCCCAAACTGCCTTCGAATCGTAGGGTCTATCTGGAAATGTACCGTAAGCCAGCTTTATTTTGTAATTGTTATCACTAATGAAGCGCTCCACCCTACTTGCCAATGACTCCGGTTTCCCTGAGCAGCACTCAATGACACCTGTTACATGATCCTGCATAACAGCCTGTGACAATTGATCACAAAGCACATCGTAATCAATGAAGTCATACTGATTTACACCCGTTGTAAACGGAAAAGTCTCCTGTCCTTTTTCGGCCGCATCCGTTATCTTCGAAAAAATCGAGCTTCCATACTTCGAATTGCCTACAATATAATACGCTCTCAGCCACTGATAGTCTATATGATTTTCCTTAGCCAACAATGCCGTACAGTCTCTCAATGCATTCTTAGCAATACCATATAGACTTGCCGGATGACAGGGAGTATCTGCATGAATACAGCCTTCATAAAAGCCAACCTCATGCATACTTCCCATCACTGCAATACGCTTTACCCCGCTTTCTGACATTAAACGCAAAAAATTATAATGTCCTGCCAAATCATTCATGTGATTCAGAGAGTTGTGCTTAAAACCATCTCTCCATGCCATATGAAGCACTACATCCGGCTTATCAAAGAAATCATAAGGATCTGAGATTTCAAATAAATTTGCTGTAATTTTTTCAGCCTGATTACTTACATTATTCAGACTAAAATCGGTAGCAATTACATCACAGCCCTTCTTAAGCAGAGCTGAAACAACTCCTTGACCGAGATATCCATTGGCACCTGTGACTAATACTTTCATCTATACCTACTTTCTATGAAGAATACTTCAAGCATTATATATTTTCCACTGTTTCAATCCGAGCTTCAATCAGGCCTAGAAGTTACTTTATCTTTTTAAGATATTTCTGAAAGCTCAAGTTCTCCTGATCCTTATCTGAAAGATTTAATTCATCCGCAGTCATTCCCTGCCATTAATATTTTTTTACTGTAAGTGCCATTTTATGCCTCCTTTCTCATGTTTGTTACTTGGCTATTCTTAAATTAATACATATGCTTTGACATACCCTTTAGCTACGCCATTAGCACTTTCTCCAAATTGTAATTGATGGTGTCTTAATCTTAATTTGTTTGTCTATGGGATTTTATCACGAATGGGAAGAATTGTCATCTAAGCTGGACACCACATTCTTCAGGGGAATGCGGACATTTTCTTGGACTGCCTAAATAGCAATTCCAAGAAATGTCCGCACCCCCTAATCTATTTTTATCCAATATGGGCTTATAAAGAGTTGGATCTTTCACTTTGTTTATAAAAATGTTCAATAAGTGATGCAATAGGTTTAGGCCAGAATTTACATAACATAATGAAATCTTCTTTCTCGCCCTACCTTTATTTAAATTAATAGTATCTTAGACATAGTGACATAATAGCGAATACATTCGCAATAATCATAATGGCCATAGAAAAGCTATAAAACAGTTCTTTTTTTACCAATCGTACAATCTTTCCTGCGTATCGTCCCAGTCCATCTGTTAAAAATACAAGTAAAGGTAGAAGTAGCGGGAAAAGATATCTAGGTTGAACACCTGCAACAAAGTTAGCACCTACTGGAACAAAAGAAATGTATAAGGCCATACAAGATCCAATAGCAGATATAACATAAGCTACAACAATTGCAATTCTAGAAAGCAATAAAGGACTCTTTTTACCGTTATATCCATCATTCAGCAATATTGCAATAATAACAAATATCATTATAAATCCTGGGAAGCGCGATGTCCCCATGTTCGCCATAAAGTTAGTACAGCCATATCCTCCCATATGGCCAAATGGATTCAGATAATCCTTTAGGAACTTCAAGAATACTATCATTACGCTCAAAGGATGGCATAATACATATCTAAACTGTCCTGAAGGGTTGACTCCATCGTACCATCTACTATCTACGGCATTACCAGACCACTTGTCGCCTGTAAATTTAATTATCAAAAGAGTAATTACTAACGACGCCCCAATAAAAAGAAGACTTTTCTTAAAATTATCTCTGTTCTTGTTCTTATCCTGTAAGAATGTAATGTACAAACATACAATTGGAAAATACACTGGTTTAACAACACAGGCTAATACCAATGGCACGTATATGTGAAATAGTGCCCCTACAGACAGATTTTCTTTTCCACTATAATACTCTTTGTAATATGAAGCAAAACTATACATAATCATCGAAATGATAAAACTGTCATAGGAAAAATTAGCCGTCAAAAACATTAAACCAGGTATCATCGAGATAACAAAAATCGGAAATGCCCTGTCCTCCATTTTCTTCATCGACAATAATGCAAATAGAGTAAATGATGCCGTTCCAGCCAATCTGAGAAGCATGAACTTAATAGTCCAAGAGAATGGAAAAATCTTCAATAATAGATATACAAGAATATATTGGGAATAACCTATGCTTAAATAGGATACACCTCCATCAGTTGGAATCTTATAGTTCAATCTGTCAATCTGATCAAACATTTTACTCTTACCTAGATTTGTGGACTTATCATACCCAAGATGATAGGCAGCTGTTGGATAATAATAATTATCACTCGTTAAAATCCAGTCACTATAAGAAGCCTCTCCTGTGATACAATTTCCAGCGTTTAAAATGTTTTTATAGTGAATTACATCATCATAGCTGATTCCAACACTAATTGGTTCTCCTATCGAGAATATAGCACTTATTAAAAAGATAACCGCCACCATCCCTTTTAAGGTTGGACATTTTTTCTTAAGTACAAGTGTGCTAAGTATAAGTAATATCATTATTACGATTGCACAACACAAAATAACCTTGACGCCAATAGTTGTTCCATAGCGTATATGCAATATATAATTCCCAACAAATCCAAGCACAAGTGATATTAGAACAGTAAAAATAAATAAAAATATTCTCTTAGATGATAATCCAGACAATACCTTATTAATTCTATTTAAAAATATTTTTCTCTCTTTTAACATGAAATAAAACAGAGTCGCACACAAAATACTAAAAATAGACTCGATTACAAATAAGACAATTATTTTTTTTGTATTCGTCATCTGATCAATTCTTGCCGAGCTAACTTGAATCACAGGAACAGATTTTGGAAACGATATGAAATATTGTCCTCGCTCTAAAGCATTACTGTCTATTTCTTCGACCATTTGCCCTTTGCGTAAGCTTAATTTATCAACAAGAGATAATTTATCACCTTGACTTAGTTTATATATTTCCAGATATTCTCCTCTCTCTTTCACCTCAGAGAACATCCACAAATACGCATCCGTTTTACCATCTACGAACAAACTATAGTTATTTCTGTTGGTATCAAAAGCAATTCTCTGAATATCTTTTTCTGAAACAGTTACATCTAATGTAGTATCTTGCACAGTTTTTACATAAGAAAAAGTAGACAAAATATGAAAAACAAAAACCATTTCAAGGATCAAAAATACAAGTAAACTAACTAGAATTGTTTTGTTTCGTAAAAAATTTTTCACAGGCAATGCTCCTTTATATTATAATCCCTCAGCCATGTCCACCAGATACTTACCATGAACCATCCTCTAAGAGTTCCTTGAATACAGGGAGATCTCTTGGAGTAGAAATAATCAGCACTTCTCTGATGCCCGCCAGCATAAGTGTAGACAATGGATAAAATAGATCATTGGCTTGTCATATACCGGCATAATCTGCTTAGAAATCGCCTTAGTTAACGGATATCATCTTGTTCCTGAACCACCTGCTAAAATTATACCTTTCATTTGTTTTCTCCTTCTTTTTTTCTTACCTCATCAATCTCTGCATTCAAAATTCCAACTTCTTGTATTAAGCGCTTAATCTGATTGCTCTGATTAGATACTATTACTGTCTGACCAAACAAGATAACAAGAATAAGCCCTAATGCCAAGAATATAAGCATATTTTGTGGCACTGTAATACCTAGTAAATTACTTACCCAAATTTGTAGCTGCGGTATCAAATCAAACAATAGATATATGATACCCACAGTAAACCAAGTTAATGCATATTTTAGTTCTACTTGCTTCTTTCGAATCTTATTAATGATATAAATCATAGCAAGCACAATCACTGCAGCTACAATTAATTGAAGCCTAAAATTCATAGTTTCATCTCCATAAATGCAAACCAACATTATCTATCCGGTGCAATAGCCGCAATAACACACGCAATCGTAACCTTAATCATATAATACACGGACTTCTTCATCGAAATTGAAGATTCTCCTGTAGTACGCGCAAGCATTTGTACTGGAATATCCTTAATTCGATATCCATGCTTTAGTATGGTCACAGCGGTCTCGGGTTCCGGATAATCTTTTGGGTAATGCTTTGCAAATAGATGAATTATTTTTTTATTTGCCAACCGCATCCCTGAAGTAGGATCTGTTACTGTACTTCCTGTCAGCATATGGATAAGTCTTGTATAGAATCGAATACCCATTCGGCGAAGTGCACTAGACTGAAAGCCCTCTTTTTCTAAGAAACGAGAACCAATAATCATATCTGCCTGATCCTCTTCGAGATGTCTTAGCATATTCTCTAAAAAGGCTGCATCATGCTGTCCATCGCCATCCATTTGTACTGCACAATCATACCCATACTTATCTGCATAGATATAGCCCGTCTGCACCGCACCACCAATTCCTAAATTAATCGGAAGATCCACATGATTAATGTGATTCTCATCAAGTAACTGAGGGGTGCTATCTGTGGAACAATCATTGATCACAATATAATCAAAAGATGGTGCATTCTGTTTAATGTTCTCTACTGTATTAACAATAGCACCTTCTTCATTGAAGGCTGGAATTATTACAAGTCCTCTCATTAACAAATCTCCTATTATGCTTTATTAGGTAAATACCGCACTATCTTTTCCGTCAATTTATAAAGTACTAATCCCAATAAAATATCTATCGGAATTGTAATCAACCAGTTTTCTACTGGGGATAGATTATGATTAATCATTTGAACCACCTGTTGTATTGGCCACCCTACCAAATACATCTCATAGGATGTATTAAGCACCATCCAATTGATAGGAACTTGATTAAAGCCCAATGTTATGGAGAGAATTCCATACGGCAACAGAAGCACAAACAGCAGCGAAAAAACAAATGTCTGTGCGAAGGAAAATAGAACAATCAATGCAACAATTCCAAAGATAGGATTAAGTGTAATCTTTTCACGATAATCATAATACATGACACCTTCGTAAAAAATTAACATCGGGCGAGCTATACTAATCAGCATTTGGTTATGTAAATAAAAAACAGTGAATAAATATATAACTATCAATAAACATACTACTAACAGATTGAGTCTTTTTCGATTAATCCTACCATTTAATTTACATAATCCTTCGCTCACTACCGCTAATATCATTAACCCAATATATGCCGCAAATTCCACAGGCATCGTCCATAATGGCCCGTTGACTGTCTGATATGCATTCATATTAAACACGCCTGGTAGATTATGAACTGGTAGTAATACCATGTTCAGCAAATATTTATAAGTGTCTTCACTTCCAAAGTACTCCTTTAGACTAACGCATGTAATGATAGGTCCTAGGACAAAAACACAAACTAGTACGGTAATCCAGAGTTGTGGAAAGATTCGCATGCATCTTTTCTTAAAGAATGTAAGTAATGAGGCATCTTTCTCTAAGGACTTAGTTACATATAAACCACTCAGAAAGAAAAATACAGCTACAGCTACACCACCCACATTGCATTGTCCCTTATCTATAACATTTAATGGGTCCTCTGCATTTCTACTAACAGCAAATGAATGACAAAATATCACACTGATTGCAGCGATAAATCTTAACAGATTAATATTTGAACTACGAATTTTAATTTGTTCTGATAAACTCTTATTCATACCATTCCTATCAATAATAACGATGAGCTTTACCATAAAACCGCATTAGCAATTTAGCAAACCACTTCGGCCAGTATCTACAAAAAATAGCATACTCATCCTGAGATCTCGCATCTGTCGTCTTCAGCAATTGCACGGTCTGGTTCTCATCATTCATTCTGTGATATAGAAGGATTTCGTCTATATACACAAAGCTTCCCGGCTGTTCTGCAATTCTCTGCCATAAATCCCAATCCATGGAAGCCTTGTACTCTTCCCTGAATACTTCTTCCGGAAGTTTGCTTGCAACATGTACGACAGATGGATGGGTAATTGGATCGCCAAATCGTAGTGTTAATCTCTTACCAAATCGTGTTCCTGCTAGCCATTTCCACTTTAATGGAGTTAGCAAAATCTTCTTAACTTTAATCATGGAAGACTGCTTTTCGTCGACAATATCATTGTGCATCTCAATATAGTCCGTGCAGGACAAAATTGGATCCTTACTATGATTCAATCCCCATAGAGTCTTCTCTACAAACTCTGGTAGGAGCACTTCATCCTGATGTGCAAGCATCACTAACGGAGTATCTGCTTGACGAATTGCAAAATTATAATCTTTAATCTGTCCACCATCTGGATTCACTCTAATCTCAACTCCATATTTATCTGCCACGCTTTTGATAAGATCATTTGGTGTTGATGTAGAAATCAAGATTTTAGCCTTTACTGTCTGATTAACTAAAGCACTCACTGCCTCATCTAGATATGCACACTCTTTATATGCACATACAACAAAGGTCAAATCCTCTCCAGTGTAGTTATTCCACTGCTTCATTTTGCATTCTCCATAATCTGGTTAATCAGTGTTGCATCACCCCACTCACCTGGTGAGTCATATGGTCTATCCGGAAAGGCACCATATTTCAAGCGAATCTTAAAGTTATGTTCCTTAATGTAGCTCTCAACCTTCTCTGCTAATGTCATTGGCTGTCCAGTGCATACATTAATCACTCCATTAACCTTATCCTGTACACTTGCCAGCTCAATCTGTTTTGCTAACTCATCAACATGGATAAAATCATACTTGTTCTTACCAGATGTAAATGGGAATTCTTCTTTTCCGTCTTCTTCAGCTTGACACAGCTTTGCAAAGATAGAACTACCTCTCGTGTCATCTCCATAAATATAGTAAGCGCGAAGCCAATGTAAATTCACATCTTTATCTTTACAATAAAGCAATAATGCTTGTCTCATTGCATTTTTAGCAATGCCATACATAGTCATTGGGTTGCACGGTGTATCTGCTGTAATGGCACCTTCCCAATATCCAATCTCATGCATACTTCCCATAACGGTTAAGTACTTTAATCCTCCGTCGATCATATTCTCTAAGAAAGTCATATGCGCAGATAAATCATTCATATGAGCTTTGGAATTATGGATAAATCCATCCCTCCAAGCCAAATGTACGAGTACCTCTGGCTCTCCCAACTGTTTATATATATCCTTATCGCCCGAGAAAATTGGGACATCTACACGCGTAGCTCTTTCATCAATTCCCTTAAACTGAAAATCAGAAACATATACATCATGTCCAGCGTTGAGAAATGCCTTCACCACATGTTTGCCCATATAGCCTGCGGCTCCAGTGATTAATACTTTCACCGTCTGCTCCTTCCATTTTTATCGTGGCGGATCAATACCTCGCTAATGATCACCATATAAGTTATATATAGTGTGTACAAAATTATTTGAACAATACTTATACCATTACTACCATGATTTACAATAATCGGTCTAACCAATGGCAACATAATTGCAAAGTTGATAATCATTCCGATTAATAACCACCATATTTTTCTCATTGCAACTATGATAGATGAAAAGATCCATATAATTGCCGTTAAAATCGTAACCCACACAATTGGCAGAAATAGCTCATATGAAGTAAGAATTTTTTTACCAAACAATAGAGTTAATCCCCATCTGCCTAAAATGATTGCTCCTACTGTCACAATGATTGACAACAAAATAAAACCAGCATATACCTTATGAAGCATTTTCAAGAATCTATTATAATCCTGTTCCAAGTAGACTGAAGAAAAGCCTGGTAAGAGAGGATTAAACGCCACTGATGCAAACACCTGAACTATCAATGTTGGTGAGGCTATCGTTGAGTACACTCCTAGGGGTGTTGGTCCTTCTACCTGCTGTAAAATATATTTGGGTATTAGATTCTCTAAACTAAGCAAAAAAGAAAAGGCAACAATTGGAGCGCATTTTCTCAACAAACTAAACACTTGATTGTTCCAAATAATTGGAGATATGTGCTCTAATGATGTGGTTTTCCTCCAATCATAGATAAAAGCAACAACGAGGTTACATAGTGCCATGAAAAACAATGTAATCATCAAGTTGTCTGTAAGAATAAGCCCTAGGACAAAACTTACTATAGTTAATACGCCTCTAAGCAAATATGATTTTCCAATATAATCGTATCTTTGGAACTTCTGATTCTCACCATGAAGGACATCAACCATTGCTTCTGCTACACGTACTAGCATGAATGCATCAACACAGAGCATCTGGTAAACACTATTCCCTATTGCTGATGAGATCACGCAACATGCAAGCGCAACGATACATGTTGTGATTCGGCTTCCAACGTAAACATCCTGAGAATATTCACCCTTTACATCGGAAACTTGATAGTTTCTCATACTAAATAAGGAGATTGCCGAGAAGCTGCTACTCGTTGTCATAGCAATTGAGAGATATCCAGCAGCTTCATATGACGAAATATGTACAACAAGAACGGTAATTAACCATTGGCAAGCACTATACAGCACGCTTCCAAATGTGTTCCATGCGATATTCTTTTTCATTTGTTGTTCAGACATTCTGTTCCTCATTTATCACATGAGAAATTACATCCCATGCGTCTTCTTTTGTCACACGTTCAATACATGGGAACACTTTGAAATCATTATAAATGCAATGGTTATTGCAATTATAACAATCCATATGCTTAGTAATTAAATATGGATCTCTATAACCTAATGATGCGTATTGATAATGTGCAT
This sequence comes from Lachnospiraceae bacterium, assembly GCA_029100405.1. GTDB lineage: Bacteria > Bacillota > Clostridia > Lachnospirales > Lachnospiraceae > Lachnocurva. The sequence continues at coordinate 45,250 of JAQXPG010000125.1, forward strand.
ATCTATCATATGTATAACCACCACATACCATAAATGTCTTTACACCACGCGCAACAGCAATATGGTAGGCACTTGTATCGTTTGTGACTACATATTCAGCCTTACCAATAACTGAGGTGAATTCAATTATATTGGTCTTACCTATAACATCTACATATGTAATATCTGGAATATAACTTAGCATCTCTTCAATGGAAGGTCTATCATGCTCTGTTCCACAAATAACTAGCGGCAATCCAGTCTCTTCCTGAATTTTCTTAGCAATATATGCGTAGTTCTTCACATCCCATTTTTTTACATCCATACTTGCCACGGGGAATACAATAAAGAATTTTTCAGGCAACTTCACTGGTGGTTTAATCTCTGGAAGACTTGCAGGACTTGCAACACAATCATTCGCGCCCAATCTCTTCATAATTTCCGCATAGTACTGAATTAAGTGCATGTTTTCCTGTTCTAATTCAATCACATCAGTATAGATACTTCTTCTCTTCTTGTTAGAAAGTTGTTGGGGAAGTGCACGGTTAACTACACCTATCTTTTTATCTGAACAAGCAGCTCTACTCGCAAAAATATTCGTTGTACATTCTTCAGACCCCACTGGGTCTAAAAGGATATCATAGTACTCAGATCGAAGCAGTCTAAAAAGATCTCTGCGCTTTTTTAGATTAATTGTTGCACCAGTGAAATCTAGAGGTAAAACCTTATCATATATACCTCTTGCAATATATAAATCCTTAAAGGCCTTTTGACACGCAATTGTAAGTTCATATTGTTCTGTCGGCCATATCTCTCTCAGATACTGACTAACTCCATAAAACATAATCCCATCGCCCAGGGCCATATTATATACTATTAAAACCTTCTTCTTTCCCGTTTTCTTCTTAGGTTTTTTTAGCGTTAATAATATAGCAGAATCAATCACAAAAAAAAGTGAACGAATCCTCTGTAATGCTGATTTACGCCAAAGCATCTGGTTTAAACCCAGAAAATTCTTTGAAATGTTATAATTAATTTTCTGATTCTCCATCAGCCATCCCTACTCTTCTACTTTCGAAACTATATACTCCGCCGCATCTAGTAACGTCTCTCGGTATATTACATTTCTATATTTGGATTTTTTTACATCCGATATCACAGTAGCCGCTTCATTATCTTGGATCAAAATACCTTTACATCCAGAATCCTTACAAATCGCACAGTCGCGTATTTTGTCTCCTATAGCATAGCTATTATTCAAATCTATTCCGTATTCTTGAACCGCCATCTGATACATACCGAGTTTTGGTTTTCTACACTCACAATCCATTTTATACTTTTCAACAATTGCATTTGGATGATGTGGGCAGTAGTAAACCTTTGTAATGGTTATTCCATATTCTTCTAATTTAGAAAGCATCCAATTATTCAAGTCATGGAATTGGTCTTCCGAATAATACCCTCTCGCGATACCAGATTGATTTGTAACTATCACCAACAGATAGCCAGCCTTTTGAAGCAGTTTTAAACCATCTAATACACCAGGAAGAAACTCAAATTCTTCCTTTTTGTACAAATATTGTTTCTCAACATTAATTGTTCCATCCCTGTCAAGGAATACGGCCTTTGATAGATGCTGCATTATGCTAATTCGCTTTCTGCAATCTCACATACGATATGAATAATACAAATATGACTTTCCTGAATTCTTGCTGTAACATCAGACGGAACTACTATTGGATAGTCAACTATCTTAGCAATCTTACCACCATCTTTACCAACCAAAGCTGCTGTTTTAGCACCCTTTCCTTTGGCGACTTCAATTGCACGATATACATTTTCCGAATTACCGCTTGTGCTAATACCTATAAATAAATCATCCGGCTTAACATGTCCTTCTGCCTGCCGAGCGAATACATCATCATAACTATAATCATTCGCAATTGCTGTCATAGTTGCGACATCTGCATTTAGTACAATTGCTGGCCACGCACTTCTTTCCTTTTGAAACCTGCCCACAATCTCTCCGGCAAAATGAAGTGCATCTGAAGCAGATCCCCCATTGCCACACAAAATTAGCTTATTTCCAGATTTTATGGTGTCAGCTACAACTTCTCCTAATTTATTGATAAGGGATAATAATTCTGGACTCTCAATAATTCTATTCTTAACTTCAATAGAGTCTCTCAGTCTCTGTTCTGCGATATTTTCCATTTTTCACCTCTTATTATCATTTATTTTCTTTATAATATTTGTTGTTGATTTACCTGGAACAAAATCAATTAGTTCTACAGAACCACCTCTTTTTTCCACAATATCCCAACCTACAATATTTTCTTTTGTCTTATAATCAGCGCCCTTAACTAGGACATCTGGCTGAACTTCCTTAATTAATTCATATGGTGTATCTGAATCAAAGATAACAATATAATCAATAAACGGTAAAGCTGCCAGCATCTCGGCTCGATCTGACTCAGAATTGATTGGCCGGCCCTTACCTTTCAATCTTCTAACCGATGCATCACTATTCAGTCCTAATACAAGAAGATCACCCAACTTAGCAGACTCTTCTAAGTATCTAAGGTGGCCAATATGCAATATGTCAAAACATCCATTGGTGAAGACAATCTTCTTATCCATGTTATTCTTTCGAATAGAAGCAGCTTCTGTAATTGGAACAATCTTATCTGTCCCATCTTCGAAAGTCACCTTGCCTGCATAATTATTAACTTCGTCTCTTGTTACAACCGATGTTCCCCTCTTTGTGACCTGAATACCTGCAGCAATATTCGCCACTCGAATCGCCTGTGATAACTCACTTCCAGTTGAAATCTCGGATGCCAGATACGCAATTGCTGTATCCCCTGCGCCGGTTACATCGAATACCTCCACCTTAGCACTTGGATAAGTATTAGATGTTTCCCTACCGATTAGAATCATACCATCACCGCCACGAGTGACTAATATGTACTCACAACCGCAAGACTCTAGCAGGCTTCTACCGGCCTTAATAATTTCATCTGTTGTATCGGTCGGCATTCCTGTAAGATCGCCAATTTCTTTCAAATTTGGTTTTAAAAGAGTTGCCCCATCATACTTATGAATATTTGGATCTTTTACATCAATAAAAACATCTTTTCCATGTTTTTTTGCAATTTGAATCGCTTTTGGCGTGAATGATTTGGATAATACTCCCTTGCAATAATCAGATAAAAGTATTAAGTCAAATTCATCTGCATGTTTATCTAATAGGCTTAATAATTGTTCTTCTTCTGAAGCAGCAATGTCACTTTTTTGCTCTTTATCGAGTCGAAGTAGCTGTTGCCCGTTGTCTGCGATAAATCGAGTCTTAATCGTAGTGATTCTCTCACTGCTTTTAACCACCATCTCCGTATTGATTGCCTGTTTTTCTAACAATTCTATTAATTGTGCTCCAACAGAATCCTCACCTATAACAGTCATGATAGACGCATCTACGCCTGATGCAACAATATTAATTGCAACATTAGCAGCCCCACCAAGAACATATCTCTCACTTTTGCTTAGCAAAACTGGAACTGGTGCCTCTGGAGAAATACGCTTAACATTTCCAGAAATATACTTGTCAATCATCACATCGCCAATTACTAGGACTCTTGCATTCATCAGCCGAACCTCTCAAATATCGTATAAAACCCTTAGTTACTCATTCTCTTTTAGTGCCGCCAGATATCTATCCACTGCATCCTGCCATGTAGGAAGTGGGGTAAATCCATTCTCAACCAACTTCTTCTCAAGACGAGAATTGAATGGGCGGAAATGCCGGTGACAGGTACTGTTAAGAAAATATTATAATGTTACAAAAATATTATGCAAATATCTGGTGACAGGCACTATTAAGCGTCCTGCTGGATGTAATAGCAGAACTGGGAATACATCAGCGGCTCATCGCCAGCCAGCTGGCATTCGTTGACATACTCGGACAAAGCAGCTTCCTGGTTACGCCGTTTCGCATCAACTCCTTTCTGACGCGGTTCTAATCCGGCAGCCTTTTGTGGCTGTCAGTTACCGGAGGATAAAGGATCTTCTTCAGGTCCGCATTGGTTACATTTGCGGACGGCGGCCAGGTAAGGCCATGATCCTCAGCCCTCTGTAATACTTCGGAAACAGTGTTCCGGGAACACGAAGCAGCAAGAGCTATATTTCTCTCGCTGTACCCCTGGCTTTTCAGCCGGAGGATTTCTCTGAAGTTCGTCACTTCTGTGACTTCCTTTGAATGAATCTCAACGCACTATTACATTTGTCATCATTGTAGGAGTCCCAAACAAAAGTGGCTCAGTTATCGCCGGAATGGTGGCTCAGTTGCACCGGACAGAGTGCTCAACGGGCTCCGAATTCTTCATTTTATTTCTGGTAAAACCGATTGATAACCTTCCCAGTAGCTATGAGAACGAATAAATCACTATTCCGGCAATCATTATTACAAGTCCGAATATTTTTTCTTTACTAATCTTTTCACGAAAGAATTTAGCCCCTAAAATTGTTACATAAAGATAGCTTGTTGATTCTAAAACCGGTCCAAGCGAAAGAGAAATTCCCTTATAGGCCATAATTGAGAGTACAGTTGCTGCAAAGAACATCACATACGCAACAACAACTCTCAGATTAAGATATTCAGACCAAAAGCTATTGTGTTCTTTAAGGGCCTCTCTTTTTAAAAGTACTTGCGAGACGGAACTTATAAAAGTCCCTATCAACATCCATATGGCATAAGATGCGGTATTCATTTATTTTCCTTTTTACGTGCTTTGTCAGGGGCTAGAGCATAGATAATAATTCCTGCGATAATTAATAAGGCTCCAATGATCTTCCCAGATGAAATACGCTCGTGAAAAAGGACATACCCCCATACCATCCCCCAAACTATGGTAACAGCCTTATTAGAAAATGCAGTCGTTAAGGGAATATATTTGATCACCTGTTGCCACCCAATTGCATACACGCTAAGAGAGAAAAGGACTAATACATAAAAAATCACGAATCCTTTGCTTAGGAAATCATTTTCAGCCGCCTTTTTACTAAAAACACTACTCAGAGAATAAATCAGCATGATAATATTAAGAAGAATTACACTATTTATTTTTTTCTTCATTATTATCACCTACAATTCGTTCTCTAATTACATATTGTGGAGCAGCATTAAGACTGATATATATCCTACCAACATACTCTCCTATCAGTCCCAAAACAAGCAAAATGAAACCGCCCAATATCAATATCGTACATATAATTGAACTCCACCCCATGGGAATATCGGGAGTAAGAAAATGATGGACCACAATATAAATTAAATATACAAAGCCGGCTAGCGCTATAAGTGCACCCGCTACACTTGCTACTCTGAGCGGTTTTACCGAAAATGCTGTAAATCCATTCATCCAAAGCTTTATCAGCTTTCCTAATGTATACCCTGAATGCCCTGTCTTCCTGCTACGATGGTGAACCGGAACATTACATATGTTTCTTGTCGATCTTAGAACCAAGCCTATGACATAAGGATAGGAACACTCATACCTTGCCATTTCATCTGCGACAAAACGTCTTATTGCAAAATAACTTGAAATGTATAAATTATGCGGTTTATCAAGCATGATTTCAGTCATTTTACTATTCACTTTGCTTCCAATGTTTCGAAAGAAACTATGTTCTTTCTTTTCATACGATGCATAAACAGCGTCATAACCTTCATCAAGCTTTTCCAGGAGTTTTCCAACTTCATTTGCTGGGGTCTGCCCATCGTCATCAAGGCAGACAATATAATCCCCTTTAGATTCTCTTATTCCAGCCATTAATGCTGCATGCTGGCCAAAATTTTTTGCAAATCTAAGTCCTCGAATGTTACTCTGACGGGATACAAGATTTTTAATGATATCAAATGTTTGATCTTTGGAAGCGTCATCTACTAATACAATCTCATAGTGATATTGAGCCAAGCGTTTCATTGTAGAATTGATTTCATCAACAACATCTGAAATTGTATTTTGGGAACAATAAGATGGGATAACAAATGATACAAGTTTATTATTGTTCATTATTAATAACCGCCATAAAAACTATATTCTGATACTTTCCATCTAAAAGCACCATATCATGAAATACCCCTTCTTGAACAAATCCAACATCCTTATAACTTCTAATGGCTCGATGATTACTTTCTAAAGCTCTTAAGAAAATGCGATGCAGGTGTAACTCACGAAATCCCAAAGAGATAAAAAGGCGTGCTGCTTCCGTTCCATATCCCTTCCCCCATTCTGCATCATCACCAATAAAGATTCCAAACTCAGCACTATTATTGATTTTGGAAATATCTCTGTAATATACAGATCCTATTGCTTTTTTCCCCTTTATCTCAATAATGTATTGTACAACTTGCCCGGTATCGACCTTCGTTTGCATCCACTTTCTATGGCTTTCCGGAGTAAATAAATCTCTGAAAATAAAGTTTTCTCTGACCTTTGGATTATTTCTCCATTTTACGACATTTGCTGTATCTGAGTCTGTTATAGGTCTTAATAATATCTCTTTTCCATCAATCACCGGTAATTTCATTCTACAATGATCTTCCATATCAGCCTCGATAAAAGTTAATTACATTATCTATCACTTTATTCCTGTCTTCTTCTGACAGCCCATAATATAAGGGTAAGCGAACTAAGCGTTCACTTTCCTTTGTTGTGTATATGTCTTCACCAGAAAAACGTCCATACTTATAGCCTGCCGGAGCGGAATGTAGCGGAACATAATGAAAGACAGTCAATATATCGTGCTCTTTCATAAAATCGATAAAAGCAGTACGCTCCTGTATGTCTTTGCATTTAATGTAAAACATATGTGCATTATGCTTACATCCATCCGGTATTACCGGGAGACTAATAAGACCTCTCTGTTGAAGCGGGAGCAATCTCCTATAGTATTCATTCCAAGAATACATTCTGTCCTTCTCGATTATATCAGCTTTTAGCAGCTGTGCCCACAAATATGCAGCATTTAATTCACTAGGTAAATAACTATCTCCAAAATCTACCCACGTGTATTTGTCTACTTGTCCGCGGAAAAATTTAGCTCTGTTAGTACCCTTTTCTCGAAGAATTTCAGCTTTTTCGTTGAATTTAGGGTTATTAATTACAATTGCGCCACCCTCACCCATAGAAAAATTTTTGGTCTCGTGAAAAGAGTAACAGCCAAAGTCCCCTATTGTGCCTAAAAAGCGTCCTTTATATGTACTCGTAACACCCTGTGCAGCATCTTCAATCACCTTAATGCCATGATGTCTAGCAATTTCCATTATCTTGTCCATGTCACAGGACACACCTGCATAATGAACACAACATATGACTTTTGTTCTGTCAGTAATGGCCGCTTCAATCTTTCTCTCATCTATATTCATAGTATCTGGACGAATATCTACAAAAACCAGGCGTGCACCGCAAAGTACAGCCGCATTTGCCGTGCTGGAAAAAGTGTAACTTGGAAGTATCACTTCATCCCCAGGTTTTAAATCGCAGAGCATAAAAGCCATATCCAGAGCCGTTGATCCACTTGTTGTAAGCATGACTTTTTGCGCAGAAAACTTGTCTTCAAGCCATTTATTACATTTTTTAGTGTATTTTCCGTCACCACAAATTTTGTGTGAATCAATAGCGTCTTTTACAGTTTCAATTTCATTGCCAACACAAGGCGGGACATTGAATGGAATCATTGTTCGGATCCTTTCATTTTGACTCTATGCTTACTATATATTTAACGACAGCAACAGTTGCAACTGCAGCGATAATAGGAGTTCTACTGCTCTTATCTCTTATCAAAAACCTTTTTGTGCCCCGACACTAAAAATAGTACCCCAAAAAACAATACACTAATCAGAGATATAATAACGGAAAGTGTAAAAAGTGTGTCATTATAAACTATCTTTATTCTATGGTATCCATTTCCTAGAACTACACCCGTCAGACCACCATTAATATTGACAGAAGGTGTCCGTTGTCCATCAACATATATCTGCCAATTATGATCATAAAAAATCGGTACGCAAAACATTGTACCTTGAGTGGATTCAGCATATACCTCTGCATAGTATATATTATTATGATAGGTGTCTTTAATTACTCCATTCTTAAGATCATTCCACAATGGAACATCCGATTTGTCCTTGTAATCCTGTGACACATTGGAATTTCGTTGAACTTGATCCGTATAATAAAAGGATTTTTGCAATACCTTTCTCTTTTCGTCCTTATCTAATTTAAGATATTGTTGTTTAGGAATTTGTGAAGTATACAAATATCCAAATGGAAGCGAATTTTTATTATAGTACAACCATCGGTTTTCTACTTTTCCCTTTAAGATATAATTGTCATCTTGTATTTCATGATCTGAAATTAAATATTTGCATCCAAGTAAAGTACTCACAACATAATCATCAGCTGGAACGGAAATATATTTACTAGCCCGACTGTATTCACCCGGAGCAGCAAATGGCACATCATTATTGTACATATATGCGCCAACTGAAGCATTTGGGGTAGCATTGTAATCCATGACACTATAGTAATTCTGCATTTTCCCTTCATTTAGGGAAAAATTTGTATAGTTTTTTTGAATGCGGTATAGTTCCGGGTCATCTTTCATTACTTTTTTTATTGTTGCTTCGGTGGACTGATCGTGAAGCGCCTTATACTCTGCTACCGTCAATAAATTTCTCTGATTTATGGACGAATTATTATTGAAAATCATTTCAATAGAAATTGCTAAAAGAAAGCACAAACGTATAACTGCGTTCATCTCTTTGTCTCGCAAACACAGTATTGATATTATTAATATGTTATAGACTACCGTTACAACAATCACATAGATTGCTACTTTTTTATCTATATCAATCGCTCTATGATAATGAGCAATTGTTAGAATGATATACAAAAAAATGTCAACCATATCTGCCAAGATAAGATTTAACACTATTTTCTTCTTATCGATTTTGTCGAAAAGTATACTCTCAAAGTAAGAAACTGTAATCCAGATAAAGAAAAAAATCAAAGCAAAGGTCCAACGCTGTTTTTTTACATTAAACGTCAAATACTTTGTAAACGGAGTAAAAAGCAAAAAAAACGCTATCAGCAGTAATACGCTGCCTCTTTTTAGTTCTTTTCTTCTATCTCCGCAAAACAGCCAATTGACAAGGGCAATCATTGTCAAGGCAGAGACACAAAGTATGGTTCCTTCATAGTAATTATAATAGCCACTATAATCCCCTATACCCAAAAAATCATTAGAGAAAAATCTTGCTATATCGGTTAAAATTACCTGTTTATTATATACGATTCCAAATGGAGATTTTTCGGTTGTAACTGCCGACGTTCTAGAACTATTTAGGTAACCGACAACTCCTGGTAAGATTTTAAAAGCACAAATCAATGCAGCAAATAATCCATCTCCTAAAAGGAAAACGAGTCGTTTGATAATTACGTGAGCATTATTCTTATAAGCATTGTATATTGCTATATAAATAGCAGAACATATACCCGTCATATAAAGCCAATAATAAGAGTTTGCGGTCAAGCCAATTAATATCAGGCCAAGGATGACAGAGTATGTATCTTTAAAAGACCGAAAATTACATTTAACTAATAATAGTACATATATACTGATGGAAGCGTATGCAGCCCCAAAGTCAAAGTGTTGCCCCCACAAGACAAGGTATCCCGAAAAAGCCCAGAGAAGTCCACCAACCATCGCAGTTATATCATGGTATTTAAAATGCTTAAAAATTAAGTAACCAGAACAGGAAGACAATATAAAAGCCAATAAGATTCCTATTAAAAAAGTTACATGAAAATATTTTTCCGGCAGGAAATAATATATCCATTGAACAATATTGATATATCCCAAAGAAAAATTAGATCTTCCCAGACCATTCGCAAAAGAATATCCATATATATTTCCCTGTCTAAGCTGCTGCCGATCAAACAAAGCGTTTAAATAATACTGTTGAATGGTATCCGTACCAATATCAGAATAGAAAACTGTGTATCCAAAAAACACTGCCTTCCTATATAGAATCAAAAAAATAAAAACGGTAAAGCATATTGTAATAATCAGACCCTTGTCTTTTCTGATCTGTTTTTTCCTATCCATTTCGTATATTCTCCTCTACCAGAACACAGAGTTATTGATTACACTTTCTCTACCATAAATAAGGGGGTAATCTTTCAAATATTACCCCCTAAAGTGAATTACTAAATACTATATAATGTTAAATGTCTTTAATATTCCATGTGCATCTGCTATGCCAAGATTTCTTAGCTTGCCTTCCGAATTCAAAAAAGCATCTCTGTCACTTGGACTAGAAAGGAAACAATGTTCCACAATTACCGCTGGGGTTCCATTTAATTTTGCTCGCCTTAGCAATCCATAATAATCAGTAACTGAACCATCTGGGTATCTTCCCCCATCATCGGAATATCTGATAATATTACCAGTTCCAGATTGAGGTATTCCTAGCTTTAACAACTCGTTCTCAATATTTACAGCCAAACTACTGCTATAACTGTAAATATTATTTCTATTATAGCCAGAATTTTGCTGAAGTACTGTTGCCCCTCTGGCACCATGCCCACCATCAGAGTTCAAGTGTAAACTCACCAAAGCATTTGAGCCATTATTCTTTGCAAGATTTGCTCTTACTGCGAGATCTCCATAATCTGCAGATAATGATCCGCCTCCATTAGGGCAAGCTCCCGTTGATCTGGTCATATAAACGGTAACCCCGTATCTTTCCAATTCTTCTTTGCAATACTCTGCGATTTTCAGTGTCAGATCCTGCTCCTTATATACATAATAAGCACCTGGGTGCTGATCATCATGTCCGGGGTCCAATGTTATTATTAACCTACATGAGGAGGCAATAGTTGCTTCAGACACTACGCTTTCACCCCATTTGTCCGTCACTACTACGCGGTAACCTATTCCGTTCCAGGAAGCATTTGCTGTATACTGCGTTGTAAATGGATTGTCTGTATAATTCGTTCCCCAGTTCATCCAAGGCTGGTTTGGATATTTGTATTGCCAGATGTAATTTAATCCATTTCCTATTGCAGAAATATTAAATGTTGGTCGATCACCATAGTGTACATGTACATCGTTTAACTTAGATGTTAATCTAAGTTTTAAATGGACATCTACACTTCCTTCATTCGATGTCGATGTGTTCCCATATCGATCGCTTACCAGTACCCGGTATTTGATCCCGATCCAACTCTGATTTGCCTTATAGGGTGTCGTATAGGGATTTCCTGTACCCCAGCTTTTCCATT
>JAQXPG010000126.1 GCA_029100405.1 Lachnospiraceae bacterium
CTTCGCTTTACTGCTTTTAGGTTTGTTATGTTTTACCATAACGCGTTCTTTAAAAAATTCTCTCGTTTAGAATCTTTCAAGGTTGTTTCATTGTTCAGTTATCAAAGAGCTTTGCTTTCGGCACTCTCGCGCCGACTTCATTAACAATACTCTAATTCAATAGGTTTGTCAAGAAGTTTTTAAATTATTTTTTGCTTTTCGTAAAGTCGAAATCAACCTGCTCTCGCATTTCCTTCCGGCTTTTTCGTCAGCGATAGTAATATTATCAAAGCGCTATCAGCCTGTCAAGGAAATTTGCACTATTGTTGAATTTTTTTCTACACTTCCAGGCCTGCTACGAGATCGAAACATTTGACCGCCTGCATCTTACTTTGTAAGCAGATAAGAAATGAGATTATTTTTCTCCATATAGATCAGAAAAGAATTTCCCTGGACAAGAGTCTGCAAGTGACTTCCCCACTCGGTCGCCGAAAAGCACATGATAAGATAGAGGATCAGGCAGATCAGAAGATAACCCTCCAGAATACCGATCAGGATCCCGAGGAAATGACTTATACCATGCACTACCGGTACATGGTCAACCATACGCATGAGCATTCGAACAAGAAAAATCAAGAGTCCGGCCAAAAGCATGGCAATCAGCATGGCAATTCCACGAAGCACAAATTGTGTCACCGTATTGACCATTGCTGCATGAATTTCATTTTGAGCTGCTGTGACTGCCTGATTGGCCGTGGATTGAAATGTTCCAAGAAAACCATTCTGAAAGTTCTGTGGCAGCTGCAGAATGAACGAGTCACCCTTCTGGCTGACATAGGCATCTGCTTTCGATTGAATAAATTGAACGATCGCCTGATTTGATGAGACTCCGGTCTGTATTTTGGGAAGAATGCCCGGAATGAAGAAAATGGCCAGAAGGCTTCCGATGATTCCGGCCAGCATACCAAGGGCTCCCCGGCGATAACCTCGAATTGCCAGAAAGACCCATAGGATGATCAATACAATGGCAAGGATATTCCACTGGCTCTGATCCAAGGTCAGATGTTCCAGATTTTTAATGTAAGCGGATAGATTCAATTTTGTCCTCACTAACTAGTACAAAGGAACGCCGGGTTTTCCCGGCAATAAAATCATAGACATTCTCTGAGAATTCATGATGAAAACGCACAGATCCAAAGGTACTGAAGATATAAACCTCTGAACTGTTTCTCAATGTCAGCTCATTATTTTCGTTCAGATAGGCCTTCTCATAGGTAATCGGCACCGTTTTACGATACTTATGCATACCACTGAAAGAGTACATTTCGATCGTATTTTCTACCGTGTTTTTCTTGTCCTTTGTATTTTTCTCTTCAGCGATATAACCAAAGTTCTTATCGTTCAAAAATACCGATTTCATACTGCCGGTCGGTTTCAGCTGCTTACTTTCTCTAGGGCTGTTTCCGGAGGAGTAGATAATGATTCGATCTGTCCCGATCGCAACTGCCTTTTTCTTATCTGAGAAGCCGATTTCCGGGATAATCGTTCCCTTATATTGGAAGGTTCCAACGATATTATCCACCTTATTCTTTCCGGAGCTTCCAAAATCATAGAATTGGATCGTTGTCCCGATACTTCCCTTGATAATGCTCACCATAGAAATCATCAGGCGGCTTCCATCCGGGGACACGGCAATGGAAAGCGGATATCCGCCTTTATTCATATGGATCTCACCGTCCGCCGCTTTTTTTCCGGAAGACTGGTAGACCTCAATATGCGCCGTTCCTTTATCCTGCATCAAAGCATAAACAGAGCCCTTTGCAGATACGACGGCCCGCGTGATCGGATAACTCGTCGTAATTTTCTCTGCCTTGCCGTCTTCTGACAAAAGGTCGATCTCAGTACCTTCCCGATCATAAATAATCAGATAGGTCTGGCAGACTTCTGCCATCGGATCCTGCATTTCAAAGGACCGGTTCCATTGCACCTTGCCCTCTTCATCGGTACAGGCAGCACCGTCTTTTCCATAACGTACTGTGTTTCCTCGAAAAGATATGTAGCGAAAGCTTGCAGCTGATGTCTGTTTTATGGTATTTTCCAGATCATAACCGCTGAAAGCCCGAAGCCTTGAGGCAAAGGTTGCTGCCAGGACAGATGCAATAACAAGAATTGCGATAAGGAGCACCCTTTTCCACTTTTTCCCCTTGTCCGATTCCTGTATTTCCATAGATTCGTTCCTTATCCTGTCTTCCTATCGCTCTGGTCTATATTTCTCAATAGACAAAAATGGCCACACCGTATGCAGGCAGTTTGTAAGCGATCGAGTACTCACGTCCGTCACATTCACTCTTCACCGGTGTATAAGTTACTTTTCTTCTCTTTTCACTGCCTCCGAAAGCAGTCGATGCACTATTAAGAAGCAGGCGGCACTTTCGGTTCTCGGGAAGGCCGACCCGGTAGTCATCATAAGCCACCGGCGTGAAGTTGCAAACGAAAAGCAGATTATTCTTTCCATCTTTGGACTTTCTTACAAAGGAGAATATGCTTCGATAAGCATCGTTGGCATTGATCCATTCGAATCCGTCCCAGGTCCAGTCCAATTCATACATAGCGGGATATTTGCGATAAATGTGAAGCAATGCCTTGACGAAGTTATTGACAGCCCGGTTCTCCGGATTTTCGAGCAGGTACCAGTCCAATTCCTTCTTCTCGTCCCATTCATGGTACTGTGCAAAATCCTGCCCCATGAAAAGAAGTTTCTTGCCGGGATGTCCCATCATGAAGGCATATCCTACCATAAGATTCTGGAACTTTTCAAATCCCGTGCCCGGCATTTTATTGATCATGGAACACTTCAGATGAACGACTTCGTCATGAGAGAGGACCAGAATATACTTCTCATATTCGTTATAAGTCATGGCAAAGGTCATCTTGTTGTGATTATCCTTGCGGAAGTAGGGATCCAGCTTCATATAGTCCAAAAAGTCGTGCATCCAGCCCATATTCCACTTGAAGGAGAAATTCAGACCGCCGTCTTTGACAGAACCTGTGACCTTGGGCCAGGCGGTAGATTCCTCTGCAATCATGACTGCCCCGTGATTCCTTCCGGTCAAAAGAGTATTCAGATGCTTAAAGAATTCAACGGCCTCAAGGTTTTCATTTCCACCGTATTGGTTCGGCACCCATTGACCGGCTTCCTTGCCATAGTCGAGGTAGAGCATGGAAGCTACAGCATCCACGCGCAGACCATCAACATGGTAGTTCTCCACCCACATGAGGGCACTTCCGATCAGAAAATTTCGGACTTCATTTTTCCCGTAATCGAAAATTTTCGTTCCCCATTCCGGATGTTCCCCTTTTCTCGGATCTGCGTATTCATAGAGTGGGCTGCCGTCAAAATCAGCCAGGCCGCATTCATCTTTCGGAAAATGAGCCGGTACCCAGTCCAAAATGACACTGATGCCATGAGCATGGAAATAGTCAATCATATAAGCAAAGTCTTGTGGGCTTCCATAGCGGGAAGTCGGAGCATAATATCCAGTCACCTGATAGCCCCAGGAGCCGTCATAAGGATACTCTGCAATTCCCATCAATTCCACATGAGTATATCCCATGTCAGTCACATAGTCTGTCAGGGCCTCTGCCAATTCTCTGTAGTTATAAAATCCATCATCGCCGGTTCCGGGATGACGCTTCCATGAGCCGGGATGGACCTCATAAATTGTCATTGGCTGTTCATATGAGGGCAGCTTTTTCTCCCGTTTCTGTATCCATTTCTGATCTGTCCACTGGTAAGAATCGCGAAGGCCAATCACCGAAGCGGTTCCCGGTCTCAGTTCACAGGTAACGGCAAAGGGATCTGCCTTATAGAGTTTTCTTCCATCCGCTGTATGAATGACATATTTATACATCTGACCGATTTTTGCCTGGGGCAGAAAGCATTCGAAGACCCCGACTTCTGTCGGTTCCAGCCGGGTCATATAATCTGCTTCTTCATTCCAATCATTGAATTCGCCGATCAGGCTGACTGCCTTTGCATGAGGAGCCCATACATCAAATACGAATCCGCTTTCCCCTCCAGACTTCCAGGGATGGACGCCGAACTTCTTGTAGATCTCATAATGAGTCCCCTGCCCATATAAGTACATATCGTAGTCCGTAAAATAACTCTTCATGTTAGATCCCCCTTAACTTTTTTAGAGAAAATCCTTTTCCATCAAAACGATCATACCATCTTCTGTCGTCTTCTTTCGATGAAAGAAGGTCTGTTTCGATGCCTTCTCCATTGCCTCATCCATAATCTCCTTCACATCCAAGAGATAGGTCGGCCGATCCAGTCTCTGTACGCTATTGATCCGGTCGTACATGGCTAAGATTGCCATCTCATCTATCGTATAGCCGTTATCGGATGCATAGGTCTTGCCGAAATTCACAAGCTCTTCCACAGTGAAGACCGGAATTCTTATTTTTTCGGAGAATTTTCTTGCAAACTGACCATTCAGGCTCAGAACCTTATCCATGCCATCTTTATCATCTTCCAAAATAATCAGGGTCTTTTCCTGATCGCTATCCATTAGAAGGGAAAGAGAAACTGCAGTCTCCATTGTCATCGCTCCGGCGCCTTCAATCACAAGACAGCCCCCGCGAATTCGGTCGTAGAGACTTTGCAAGTCTTTTTCATTCAGTTTCTCTGCATCGATTCGACCGACATTTTCACCGGGAACCTGATAGCGGTCCTGAAGCACCCGGATAATTCCTTTGGCCAAAGTGGTTTTGCCGCTGCCATGACCTCCGATAATAGCAATGCAGCCTTCCCCGTATTTTTCCGAACTGAGAAGCCGTCTTGCAGCCCCTGTAATCACTTTTCCGATTGCTTCTTCCATTCCCTGAATGGGCATAAAGTAAGAGAACAGCACTTTTTCTTCTTCGGACAGTCTGATGTCTTCGAGATCTGCGGGCCGTACCAGTTCTGTATTATCATCCCGAACCTGCTTTGCAGCCATTTCCAATGCATTGGAAATCATGGTCGTCATACCGAGGTCCTGCCGGGGAGCAGGCTGGTCTTCCTCCTCTACGGAGTCTTCCGCCGGCTCTTCAGACGGATCTGCATCTGACTTTTTTATTTCTTCTGTATCTTCTTCCGAGGTAACTTCCTGACCATCGTCAACAGGGCTTTCCTCCTCGTCCTCCTCAACAGAGATCAGAGTCGCATCCTCGTCTTTCCCATCTTCCCCTGCAGTGACCTCATCGGAAGAGATAAAAGAACTGTCAAGCGGTGCCGGTTCAACTCTCTTTGTATCAATATCGTCTAATCGCGGAAGTGTATGGTCCAAATCTTCATCAAAAGGATCCTCCTCGCCTGCATCTTCCTTCTGATCTTCTTCCGAATCCGGGACAGACGAATCCTCGCTTTCATCTTCCTTTGGAGTCGAATAAGCTGCGGCAAGAAGGCTCTGGTCATCCTGTCTCTCTTCCAGGGTGCCGACCGGTATCTCTTCTTCCTTTTCTATTCCTTCTCTATCTTCTTTTGTCAGATCGTCGGAAGAGTGATTTCCTTCCCCGCTTTCATCGGAATTCATGCCCAGGTCCAGACTCTGGTCTCCTTCTGTACCGGAATCCTCTGACAGACGGTCAATCTCCCTCTGAAGCATTTCATTCACATTTGCAAGCATCTGACTGGCATCATGAAAGTTCACATTATCACCTTCTGTTACATTTCGATCTGAATCGGAGAGAGTATTGTTTTCTATCTCTTCTTCCTCTCCCTCAAGGTCTTCTTCGGCATCCCCTTTCTCCAGGTACTCTTGCTGAAGCAGCTCCTCGGGTGCCAGGCCGGCATCCAGTTTTGGTTTCGCCTCCTCCAGGCGCTTCATGATTTCCTCTGCCTCTGCCAGAGCTTCCTCTTTGGCCGTTTTCAGTTTCTCCTGCTTGGCATCCTCCAGAGCGGCCTCTGCCGCACGCCTGGTTTTCTCCCAGTTCTTCATGACATCATCAATGGTCATCTGACCGTCAATTTCGATATCATCCGGGTCATCCGGCAGGCGCATGGCCATCTGGCCATCGTATTCTTCTGATAAATACTTCTGATAATTCAGACGGAGGGTATCATCGGATACTTTTTCCTCCTTCTTTTTCTCTTCTGAACGAACTTCTTCTTTCGGGATCTGGACATAAGGAATTTCACCTACCAGATTCTTAATGATCTCCATGTTTTCCGAAACTTCGCCTGTTTCGGTGGCATTCATGATCTCATCAATATTCTTCTTGATCTCTTCCTGGAGGTTCATGGTATCCAGTCGGACGGTCCTTTGAGTTACGGAAGACGGATGAGAATCGACTTCTCCCTCTTCTTTGGCATTGCCTTCCTTCCCCTGTCGGACAAGAGACCGATACTGGCTTTCCTGCTCCTTTGTCAGAGGCTGGTAGATCATCTTCAGAGCCAGAGCCTTCTCAACATATGGACCATTGCCGAAATATAGAGCGATCTCATCGCAGATCTCCACACACTTTTCCGGCTGCTTGGTTTTGTGATAAAGGCAGGCCAATTCATAAGCCCAGTCTTCGAGGAACTCTGCCTTCTTTAATTCCTCCAGAATGGCAATCAGAGTATAGTCATCCGCCCCTCTGGCAATGCTTAATCTGTACTTGATGATATACTTCCGATATTCATTGGGAGCCAGGGACGCATAAGAATCATAATATTCCTGTGCTGAATCCAGATCTCCCATCCGAATACAAAGCAGAGCCAGCTGATAAATAACCAGTCGGCCAATCGGAGAACGCTCATGTGCCATTTCCAGAAGATCTCTCGCATCATCAAATCGATCCGCCTCTTCATAGATTCTGGCAGCTTTTAACAGAGCGTTGATACTATGCACTCTTCGCCAATTCATGGTATCCAGTTCCAAAAGAGCGGCATCCCGGTCCTCTGTTTTGGCGATTTCTGCAAGCTCATCAATTTTCTTACGATAGTCTCTGTCCAAACCTCTTCACCTCAAAGCATTTATTCTTCCGAATGACTGGCTTCTTCTCTCTTCTGAATGATATCTTCATTCAGGATCAGCCGCCCGCCTTCAACATGATTTACATTTTCATATTCTCTCGTATTCACCGGAAGCCCTCTTTTCTTTACAAAGTGACGTACCAGCCGGCCGCAGATGTAATACACCAGGGCCATGAAGGGTACACCCAGCAGCATACCGATGAATCCAAACAGACCTCCTCCGACGACAATCGAGAAGAGGACCCAGAAAGCAGAGATTCCTGTTGAATCTCCCAAGATCTTAGGACCAATGATATTTCCATCTACCTGCTGAAGAACAATGATAAAGATCAAAAAGTAAATGCCCTTCATCGGGTCGGTAAAGAAAATAATGGCAACCGTCGGAACAGCTCCGATATAGGGGCCGAAAACCGGAATGACATTTGTCACGCCGACAATAACCGATACCAGGACCGGATAGGGCATACGGAAAATCAGCATACAGATGTAACAGATGACACCGATGATAGCCGAGTCAATAATTTTTCCTACGATAAAGCCGTAAAAAATGCTGAGCGTCTTCCTTAAGACCTCCATGATCACATTGGCGGCTCTTGCAGGGAAGAGGCCGAAGATGATCTGCTTGGTCTGGCTCTTGGCCTTTTCCTTGTCCGTCATCATGTAGATCGCAGCTACGATTCCGACCAGAAAGGCCACAAATGCTTTCCCGACACTCATGCCAATGGAAGTCAGATCCTTCACCATCTGGCTCTGCTTGTTCCAGTCCAGATAGTTCTGGATATAGCCCTCGACCTTGACCAGAAAGTTCGATATATTTTCCGGTTTTCTGGCATCCTGCATCACAGAATCGAAGCGCTTTCCGGTCAGATGATTGGCCCAATCGATCACACCGATCAGCTGTTCTTCCAAGTGATTATAAATATAGGTCAAAGTACTGACGATCTGCGGAATGACGAAAACCAGAAAGACCGTGATCACTCCGATCAAAACCAAAATAGCTACCGTCGCTGAAAAGAGACGGACCTTGTGACGCGTCTTTGCCGGTTTCTTCGACTTCGGCAGAAAAACATTATTCAACCGTTTTTCGATCTGACTCATCAGGGGATCCATGACAAAAGCCATCACCGCTCCAATAAAGAAGGGAGTAAGAATCGACATGAGAGCATGCCATCCGTCCCGAAGTCCGTCATAACGCTTGACACAGAAGTAAAAGATGATGATCAGAGCCAGGGCAAAAAAACTCACAAGAACTTTGGTCCGAAAGCTGACTTCTCCATCTCCCGCACGAAAGCTTTGGGGGCACTCCCCATTTTGAATCGTTTGCTTTGCCATTGTCGGATTGGTCTTGTCCCTTGCTTCCACAGAGTTACTTCTCCTCTTTATAATAATTGATGAGACAGCCACGAAGGATAATCTTCCGCTCATCATCCGTCAGATCATCCAGGGTAAGAAGGAATGGCGTAAGCTTTCCATCCTTTACCAGAAATGCCTGGATCTCTCTTGCCTTGTTCCGGATCTCTTCACGGATCCCCGGTAAAAAGAGATAATCGCCATTGGCAAAAGGCAGGTCTCCCTCCGGGATCCGGAAGGGGATCATACCCCAGTTGATCAGATTGCTCCGATATCGCTTGGTTGCATATTCCCTGGCTATATTTGCCCATCCGCCAAGAACCTTCTGACAAGAAGCTGCCTGCTCACGAGCCGATCCGTCTCCGGGCTTTACGGCAAAAATAGTAGAACCGATGCCGAAGGAGCCAATGTCAAAGGAAAGATCCGGATTCTGCTTTTTGATGGCATCCAGTACAGGTGTAAGTTCAGGAAGCGCCTCTGCCGGATTCTTGCCATCCGTCAAGGCCTCTTCACAGGCTCTGACTTCCTTCGCACGGCCGACATAGGCCGGATCCTTTCTGGACAAAGTAAACTCTGCCAGTCCCAAAGGATTGGAACGGTAAGAGGAGGTCTCTCCGGAAGGGATCAGCTCATCTGTTGTAGTTACCGGATCATGGATTTCCGATACAACCTTCAACAGCAAATTCTCCGGAAGTGCATGCATTGCCGGCCAGTCCTTAATGTTTGGACCGAAAACAAGTTTTTCGGCAGGGTCTGCCTTTCCATGACTGTTGAAGACTCTTCTGTCATAGATGCCCTTGTCGAAGAAATATTTCGGTTTGGTGAAATCGCAGTCAACATCCGTTGCCGGTGTCAGATATCCCTGGTTGGCAGCCGTTGCTGCAATGGATCTGGCATCCATCAGGGCAACCGATGCGATCTGTCCGTTCTGAACCTTAGAACCCTCCCTGTTCGGGAAGTTTCTTGTCGAGTGACGAATCGAGAAACCGTTGTTGGAAGGAGTATCTCCGGCACCAAAGCAAGGTCCGCAGAAAGCCGTCTTCATGATAGCTCCGGTCTCCATAAGATCCGCTGCGCAGCCATTCTTCACAAGCTGCATATAAATCGGCATGCTTGCCGGATAAATGCTCAAGGTAAAGGAGCCGTCGCCGATACTCTTTCCTCGCAGGATATCCGCGGCATCGGTAATATTTTCGTAACCGCCGCCGGCGCAGCCTGCAATAATACCCTGATCACAATACAGTCTGCCGTCACGAATCTTATCCTGCAGCGAATACTCGACCTTATCTCCGAAGCTTACTTTGGCCCTCTTTTCCACGTCTGAAAGAATATCAGCCAGGTTGGCATTTACTTCTTCGATCGTATAAGTGTTGCTCGGGTGGAAAGGCATAGCGATCATAGGCTTGATCGTAGACAGATCAAGCTCGATGCAGCCATCATAATAAGCGATATCCTCCGGATCCAGTTCCCGGAAATCCTCCGGTCTCTTGTGGATCTCGTAATATTCCTTCACCTTGTCGTCCGTTCTCCAGATAGAGGACAGGCAGGTTGTCTCTGTTGTCATGACATCAATACCGATCCGGTAATCCACGGATAGGTTGGATACGCCCGGGCCAACAAATTCCATGACCTTGTTCTTGACATATCCCTGTTTAAAGACCGCGCCGATAATGGCCAGCGCGATATCCTGCGGGCCGACGCCCTTCTCCGGCTTCCCGGAAAGATAGACCGAGATGACATCCGGCATATCGATATCATAGGTCCTCTGCAGCAGCTGCTTTACCAGCTCCGGACCGCCTTCTCCCATAGCCATGGTACCCAGGGCGCCGTAACGTGTATGAGAATCCGATCCCAGGATCATCTGGCCGCAGCCGGTCAGCATCTCACGGGCGAACTGGTGAATGACTGCCTGATGAGGAGGCACATAGATTCCGCCGTATTTCTTGGCTGCAGAAAGCCCGAACATATGGTCATCTTCATTGATGGTTCCTCCAACTGCACAGAGGCTGTTGTGACAGTTTGTAAGAACATAGGGGATCGGAAAACGTTCCAGGCCGGAAGCTCTGGCTGTCTGAATGATTCCGACATATGTAATATCATGAGAGGTCAGCTTATCAAAGCGGATCTGCAGATGGTCTTCATTTCCAGATGTGTTATGAGCCTGCAGGATCCGGTAGGCAATCGTGCCCCTTTTTGCTGCATCCTTTTCTACTTTCTTACCTCGTGCCTGAAGGAGAGCTGCCTCTGCCTCTCTGCCATCCTCGATAATCTGATTTCCGCCTACGAGGAATACACCCTTGTCGTATAACTTCATCTCTTATCTCCCTTTCTATTGAGTAAATCCTTTTTCCTTGTTTCCAAAACTCCAACTCTTCCGTTAACCGTTCAAATGATCCGGCTTCTTTATCTAATATGATTCGTGATGATCTAAATGCTCAGGATTCTTTCCCGAAAATACTTCCGATCCGAAAACTTTTTTTCGAGCCCGTATCCTGATCTTTATGACCTTCCTTCTCTTCTTCCAGTCTCTGTTCTTCCTTCGCTTCTTCGATATCTCTTTTCAGATCCGGAGGAAGCTGAATTTCCGGAAGAGGCATATCATCTTCTGTATTGGCCTGCTCCTCTGCCTTATCGATGATCACATTTTTTTCCTGACCCTCCGGCAGAGACATACCTGTTTTCTGGAGATAGGCTTCATTCACATGAATCTCAGGAACCACAGATTTAAAATCCACTCCCTCATCTTCGGAAGACCCTTGAATCACCTGTTCTTCTTTTTCTTTCTCAAGACGGAGATTCTCATCCTGGATCAGTCTCATATACTTCTCTGAATCAACCATATCCTGAAGTCTTGCCCGCGTCTCCAGTTGATCACTATGCACCTGGTTTCTCTGGCTTTCCATCTCTTCCTTGGTCGAATTCATCAGCTCCTGCAGGCGTTTTCCTGCGTCTATCATGCTGTCCTGAATGCTCTTTAAGGCACGATCCGTATACATCATGGCAGCAGCATAAATATCATCGGCTTCCTTTCGGGCATCAAAGATAATATCGGCTCCCTGCTTTTTCTGCTCCCGAAGTGCCTGTTCCTTTTTGGACTCAGACAGTTCATACTCATCCATCATCTGATACATGCAGCTGTTCAGTTCCTTTAAAAGCTCCATCAGATCATTCTTGTCTACTATGACTCTTCTGCTGCTGTTCTGATAAGGCTCCGCCTTTGCAAACAGAACATGGATCTTTCTTAGAACCTCCTCTGTCTTGTCTTGTGCACCCATTTTGGTCTCCTTGAATTTCAAATCAAAAGCGAGCTTTCTTCTTGCATTTAAAGACTCTTATACGGATTTTATTCTAATTGTTTTATTGGGGAAAGTAAAGAAAATGAGCACTTCCACCCTCGAAACTGCCCTTGGACGTTACCCGGTCCGCTGACTCGGTCCAGGTGGACTTGCGGCACATAGAGGATCTTACTTAGTGCTGCTTCATTCCTGACCTGACACGGTTCGTAAGTCTCTATTGCGCAAGACCCGGACGTCAACGCTGCGCTGCCGGGGCGGCTCCAAGAGCAGATTCCAAAGTGGAAATGCTCGTTTTTTTATCTTATTCTGACATGAGGATCTTGTCAACCCATTTTCTTCTCTTCCCTTAAGTCCCGAAAGAAATCACTGATCATCGAAGAACATTCCTTCTCAAGAACTCCTCTCTCCACTTCACATTGATGATTGAACTCCTTCATCTCGAGAATATTTAACACTGATCCGGCACAGCCGGCCTTGGGATTCATGCAGCCGATCACGACCTCCGGGATCCTGGCCTGGACGATTGCCCCTGCACACATCTGACAGGGCTCCAGCGTTACATACATAACACAGTCTTCCAGTCTCCAGTCATGCATCTTCTTACATGCCTTACGAATGGCAAGGATCTCTGCATGAGCCAGAGAACTCTTATCTGTATTTCTCCGGTTATGCGTCTTGGCCAGCACTTTTCCTTGATGAACAATGACACAGCCGATTGGCACTTCATGATGATCATAGGCCTTTCGGGCTTCCTTTAAAGCCATTTTCATATAATGTTCGTCTGCCCATTGGATTCTCTTTTCTGTAATTTTTTCTGACAGATGATCTGTAAATCCCATTTTCTACGTCCTTATATTCTCTATTTCTTCAAAAGGTCAGATAGTCTGGCAAAATCTTCCAGAGAAAGTTTTTCTCCCCGGATTCCTTCATCAAGTCCCATGGCAAGAAGAGCCTGTCTCACATCCTCTTTCGAAATATCAGAAATCCTGGCATTGGACAAGCTGTTCAATAAGGTCTTTCTTCTTTGCGAAAAGGCGGCCCGGATAAGTTCAAACAAAAGCTTTTCATCCCTTGCCTGCACTTTGGGCTCCTTTCGGATGCGAAGAGTGATTACAGCGGAATCCACCTTAGGTCTCGGAATAAAGTTATCCGGCGTAACCGTACAGATATATTCCGGATCGGTATAATATTGGATGGCCAGAGAGAGCGCCCCGTAATCCTTGCTCCCGGGACCGGCCTGCATCCGTTCAGCAACCTCCTTCTGCACCATGACCGTAATGGACTCGACCGGCGCATGCCCGGTCAGAAGCTGTAAGAGAATTGGTGTCGTAATGTAATAGGGCAGATTGGCCACAACCTTAAAAGGTCGACCCTGGTTTTTTTCTTCTGCAATTTGATTCAGATCCACCTTCAGAATATCCTGATTCAAAACTTCGGTATTTCTGCAGAAAGCAAGGGTGTCATCCAAGATAGGCAAAAGTTTTGAATCCAGTTCTACAGCAAGGACATGTCCTGCCCGTTCGGACAAAACCTGCGTTAATGTACCGATTCCAGGCCCGATCTCAAGGACGAAATCTTCCCTGGTGATCTCTGCCGCATCACAGATGTCATCTAAAACCTGATCATTGGTCAGGAAATTCTGTCCGAATTTTTTCTTAAATGTAAACCCATAGCGGTCTAATACGGCCCGCATATAAGTCGGATTGGTCAGTCGTTCCATACCGGCTCCTTTTCCCTGATCTTCGTAAATAACCTGAGAGCATTCTCCCAGGTGATGTCTTCGACTTCACCGGTCCGGATTCCCTTGATCTCACTGATGGCCTTTACCATATAAGGGAGATAGCGGGAAGAATTTCTCTCTCCCCGGAAGGGTTCCGGCGCCATATAAGGGCAATCGGTCTCCAGAAGGATCTGCTCCATAGGGATCTCTTCTACCGTCTGCCGAAGTTTTTTTCCGTTCTTAAATGTAATGACACCGCCGACACCAATAAAGAATCCCATCTTGATATATTGCAGAGCCTGATCCGAAGAATAGGAATAACAGTGAATGACGCCTCGACCGCCTCTTTTTGCAAATTCCGTAAGGATCTCCATGGTATCCGCTGCTGCCTCCCTGGAATGCACAATAACAGGAAGGCCTGTTTCCAAAGCCAGATCCAGCTGATCACGAAAAGCCTGAAGCTGCAGCTTCCGGACAGCCGGATCTTTCTCGTAATGGTAATCCGGACCGATTTCTCCGATGGCAACAACCCTCGGATCCTCGGTCCAACTCCGAATTTGGTCTAAATTTTCCGAAGTGGCTGACTTCACCGCATCCGGATGCAAACCGACCGCAGCATAAATAAAAGGATACTGATGTGCCAGCGCTATGGATCTCTCTGACGTCTCCATTGAGGAACCGACGTTTATGATCCGGCCAATCCCATATTCTCCCATGGATGAAAGAAGTTCGGCCCGATCTGGGTCGAACTTCTCATCTTCATAATGGGCATGTGTCTCAAAAATCATTTCTTACAGACTCCCATTTTCCTATACAGATTTTCAGGCGATCTCCGATCCGCCGGGAAAAGCTTTCTCCGGCGTCATCAAGGCCAGATTCCCATCGGCATCCTCTGCACAGAGGAGCATACCTTCGGAAAGGACTCCTGCCAGTTTTGCAGGCTTCAGATTGCAAAGCACCATGACGCGCTTTCCCACCATCTCTTCCGGGCTATAGTATTTATGAATGCCAGATACGATCTGCTTTGTCTCATTGCCGATTTTTACCTTCGAGCAAAGGAGCTTCTTTGAGTTCGGAACCGCTTCACAGGAGATGATCTCTCCGACGCGGAATTCCATTTTTTCAAAATCTTCGAAGCTGATCTCAGCTTTATGGGTCAGGGGCTGATCCAAGGTCTTTTCCGCATTTTTGGAAGGAAGTGCAATTCCTTCCTTCTTTGCATCGCCTACTTCGCCTCTTGCCGCAGCGGCTGCAGCTTCCTGACGCTGCTTTTCCTGCAGAACAGCTACTTCCGCCATGACTTCCTTAGCATCCAGGCGTTGGAAGATCACCTCCGGCTCCTCTGTTACATGATTTCCACTCGGATAAAGGCCGAATTGATCTAACTGATCAAAGTCCCGAAGTTTTGTATTTAACTGAGCGGCAATCTTGTCTGCCGTCTCCGGCATAAAGGGGGAAAGCAGGCTGGCTCCGATGACAATTCCCTCCGTCAGATTGTAAAGAACCGTAGCTAGCCGGTCTTTCTTTTCCGGATCCTTGGCAAGGTTCCAGGGTTCTGTCTCGTCGATATACTTATTCAGTCTCTTGAATACATTGAAGATCTCCTTCATGGCATCTGCCACATGATAGGTATCCATCAAGGCTTCTGCTTTCGAATAAGAACCTGTGATAACATCCTTCAGATCCTGATCCACATCTTCCGAAACCTTACGATCTTCGACCAGACCATCGAAATACTTATTGGTCATGGAGATTGTCCGCTTTACCAGATTACCAAGGGTATTGGCAAGATCTGTGTTGCAGCGTTCGACAACCAGCTCCCAGGTGATGACACCATCATTTTCATAAGGCATCTCATGAAGAACGAAATACCGCACCCCATCAACGCCGATCAGCTTGGCAAGATCATCCGCATAAATCACATTACCCTTGGATTTACTCATCTTTTCGCCACCCTGCAGAAGCCAGGGATGACCGAAAACGGTTTTAGGAAGCGGTTCACCCAATGCCATGAGAAAGATAGGCCAATAGATCGTATGGAAACGAATAATATCTTTTCCGATCAGATGAAGGTCAGCAGGCCAGTATTTCTTGTAAAGTTCGGAGGAATTTCCATCTGCATCATAGCCAAGACCGGTAATATAGTTGGTCAGAGCATCCAGCCATACATAAACCACGTGTCCCGGTGCAAAATCCACAGGAATTCCCCAGGTGAAGGAGGAACGGGAAACACAAAGGTCCTGAAGGCCCGGAAGAAGGAAATTGTTCATCATCTCGTTCTTACGGGATTCCGGCTGAATAAAGTCCGGATGGCTGTTGATATAATCAATCAGCTTGGGAGCATACTTCTTCATTTTGAAGAAGTATGCATCCTCTTTTTCTTCATGCAGGGTATTGCCGCAGACCGGGCATTTATTGCCATCCATAGCCTGAGAACTGGTATAGAAAGCCTCACACTCTGTACAGTAAAGCCCACTGTAAGATCCCAGATAGATGTCACCCTGATCATAGAGCTTTTTGAAGATCTTCTGAACTTCTCTTTCATGGTCTTCATCGGTCGTACGAATAAAGCGGTCATAAGAGGTATTCACCAGATCCCAGATCTCTTTTACTTCTCCGGCCTTTTCATCTACAAACTGCTTTGGTGTCTTTTTTGCCTGGCGGGCTCTCTCTTCGATCTTCTGCCCATGTTCATCGGTACCGGTCTGGAAACGGACATCATATCCGTCCCTTCGTTTCCAGCGGGCAATCGCATCCGCCATAATGATCTCATAGGTATTGCCGATATGGGGCTTTCCGGATGTGTAGGCGATTGCTGTTGTAATGTAAAACTTTCCCTTGTTGGTCATTGTCTGTTTGTTTCTCCTGCTATCAGTCTTCCGTAAAAGGATCTATTTTTTCACCGCATTTCATGCAGAACTGTGCATCCTTTGGAAGAGTGGCTCCGCAATTCGGACAGATCATAGTCCCCTTGACGCTTTGAATTTCTTTTTCTATATTCTTGATTTTCTTCTTTAATTCTTTGATTTCATACATCTGAACCTGGAACTCTGCATCCTCGTCCGACTTATACTCTTCATAGTAAGCCTTACCGAGACCCTTCAATGCATCTGTCAGGCTCTTCTCCGCCTGGCGAAGTTCATAATTCAGTCTGGCGGTATCCGAAGTCTCCTTTGCCTTATCACTGATGGTTTTTCCAGTTTCAAAAATGGTATCACTGATTTTATCAAAAAGATCCATAATGAGCCTCCTTTACCGGGCATAAAATATGAAACCTGAATCATTTTCATTATATCCCGCAGATTGTTTTTTTTCAATCAGCCAGGACCTTACAAAACTTCTTCTTTCCCTTTCGAAGGACAAATTCTTTCGCAAAGTCTTCCTTTTTATACTTCTGGAAAGGATCTTTTACAGCTTCCCCATTTACTGAGACACCGCCTTGCTCAACCGCACGTTTACCATCGGTCAGAGAGCTTGCAAATCCGGCCTTCTGAAGGATCTTTCGAATATCGATCTCTCCATCCGTAAAATCTTCTTCTGTGAGATT
The DNA here is from genome assembly GCA_029100405.1 of Lachnospiraceae bacterium. Lineage (GTDB taxonomy): Bacteria > Bacillota > Clostridia > Lachnospirales > Lachnospiraceae > Lachnocurva. The sequence continues at coordinate 16,896 of JAQXPG010000126.1, forward strand.
GGTCTTTGGCATATCAGATGATACACCACCGGTAAATACAGACTTGGCTGCTGCTTCTGCCTTTTTTGCCTCATCCTCACCGTGAACCATGGAAGTAAGCTCCGAAGCCAGAATTCTCTTTGCTTCGTTCAGCTGTGAACCCTCCCAATGATCCATTTCATCGATCTCCTCCAGAGGAAGGAAAGTCATCATGCGAAGGAACTTCAGAACATCCTGATCGTCAACATTCCTCCAGTACTGATAGAAATCATAAGGAGAAGTCTTATCCGGATCCAGCCAAACCGCTCCGCCGGCTGTTTTACCCATCTTGGTTCCGTCATGCTTTAAAAGAAGATTAATGGTCATTGCACCGGCATCATCTTTTCCCAATTTCTTTCGAATCAGATTGGAACCTGCCAGCATATTGGACCACTGATCATCTCCGCCAAATTCCATATTACAACCGTAACGCTCGTATAACTGAAGGAAGTCATAAGCCTGCAGCAGCATATAACCCATCTCAAAGAAAGTCAATCCGCCTTCTCTTGCCATACGGTTCTCATATGCTCTGGCACGAAGCATGGTAGCAACATTAAACTGAGATCCGATGTCTCTCATAAACTCCAGAAAATTCAGATCGCGAAGCCAGTCAGCGTTATTGACCATCATAGCCTGACCTTCTCCATCCCCGAATTCAATAAAACGGGACATCTGCTTTTTAAAACATTCACAGTTCTTATCGATGGTTTCGGTTGTCATCATAGACCGCATATCGGTACGTCCGGAAGGATCTCCGATCATACCGGTACCGCCGCCAACCAGAGCGATTGGCTTGTTTCCGCCCATCTGAAGACGTTTCATTAAGATAAGAGCCATGAAATGACCAACATGAAGAGAATCTGCCGTAGGATCAAAACCGATGTAGAATTTTGCCTTTCCATTATTGATCAGATCCGGTATCAGTTTCTCATCTGTTACCTGAGCAATCAGGCCTCGTTTTTGTAATTCTTCATACAGTGTCATTGAATTCTCCTTCTTTTCAAAGTAATTAAATAAAAACCGCCCTTCAAATCCCGGACGCAGGAATTCAAAGGACGGGGAAATCTCCGTGGTACCACCTTTGTTCACAGAAGAGTAAGAGAATTTCATGATCTTAACTCTTTTGCCTCATTAACAGTATAACGCCTGTCCACGCTGCAGCCTACTATTCAAGAGACTTATCCACAATTTCAATCTCTTTTCCTCATAAGTTCCGTGGAAAAAGATCTCCCTGTGGAAAATATTTCGAGTTTCAGTGCAGAGCTCCGGAATGTATTCAGAAACGCTTCCCATTTGTCTCGCAGCAACCGACAACTCTCTGTATGGATCAGACGTATCCTACTTCTTTCCTTCATAGCTTTTAAAAAAAGGAATCTCAAATGAGATTCCTTTAAAGGCGACAACCAGATTCGAACTGGTGCTCGAGGTGTTGCAGACCTGTGCCTTACCACTTGGCTATGTCGCCGAACAAACAAATTATAAATGATAGAAAAACATCCGTCAAGCAAATGCTTGACGGATTATTCGTTCCTTCAAAACTTCATATAGCTTGTCACGATTCTGAAAGAATCGTGACTGGTCTCAATCCGTTAGGATTGAGACCCCGTTTAACCCTTCGGATCAAACGAGAAAAGATGACTTTCCAACTTACTTACAGTTATGAAACCTTCTTGATCAAGCCTTCGATCGATTAGTAACAGTCAGCTCCATGCCTTACGGCACTTCCACCTCTGACCTATCTACCTTGTACTCTTCAAGGGATCTTATGTCCTTAAAGGACGGGATATCTCATCTCAGGGGGGGCTTCACGCTTAGATGCCTTCAGCGTTTATCCCTTCCGGACTTGGCTACTCAGCGATGCCTTTGGTAGACAGCTGATACACCAGTGGTCCGTCCAGCCCGGTCCTCTCGTAC
>JAQXPG010000127.1 GCA_029100405.1 Lachnospiraceae bacterium
TTTGTAATAATCGAAGAGTTTATATGCCCACTAGTGATGATTTGAACGGAATCAATGATCTCTATTAGAAAGTTGAGGATACAAACTATGAGGACATTATTTGTAGGGGCAGTAATTGCATTAGGTCTTCTCATTTGTGCAGGATGTAGCTCTCAAAATAGAAAAAAAACTTCCGGAAATCAGAATTCACAATCGAATCATACAACCGAAGTTAACAAACACCAAAAGAATCTGAATCCGAATGAAAATATAGAAACAAGTATAACGGTATCAAGCGACGCCGACTCTATCAAAAAATATAGCAGTACCAAGGAGCTGCTAGATGATGCAGCACTTGTTGCAAAAGTAAAGGTCTTGAAATCAGAGAGCGATCACGTAAGAAGCTATATTTACACCAGTTATCAGATGCAGATTGAAGATATCTTATATGGAAAAAGTGACCATGAAACGATTACCGTTAATATGCCGGGAGGTATCCTCACAGGGGATAAGGCCGCCTCAATGCTTTCTGAAGTCACGGATGGAAAGAATGCCGGTGACTTATCCCAAATTAAGACCCTTACATCAAACGGAAACACAGATCACCTTCTGGCTGTCGGGGATGAGGCGTATCTGTTCCTGATTCCAGAGTCGGAGAATAGTTATGCGGCTGTAGGCGAATATGACGGCTCCGTTTTACTTCGAAATGGGAAAGTCATTCTCAATAAAAGCCTCATGGACAATCAGGCAAAGCTTTCATCCGGGCATAAGAACAGCAATCCAATGACAGAGGCTGAGTTTATAAATACAATGAATCAACTCATTTCTAAGAAACGTTAACCGAGAAGAATGCTGGTTCCAGGCACCAATAATTGGGGACTATATCCTTCACAAACTGGCACGATTAGCTTTGCTGTCCTTAACGGTGCCTGTCACCAAGATCGCAGCAACCATCAGAAGGAGAAGCATTCCTGACGAGATATGGTAGCTGGCCGCGTTCGTGATCAGGAATCCGACCTCGACCAGAAGCAGAATTGCAGCCATGATCAGATAGCGGAATCTGTTTTTAATAAATTCGTATTTCATTATTCTTGCCATATCACACCTCACTGTAAATCTCACGATATCTGTCTGCAATTTACTGGCCCTTTGTCTTCTGACATTGTCTGATACATATTTTCACTCCAGGCACTCCTTTTTCAATTCTAATATTCTTTCAGATTCTTATATTTTCTATATGGCAGTATCTCATGATTGTTAGTAAAATACCCTCCTCAGGCTATCCAAGAGAATGGCATTTCCATTCTCCTACATGCCCGGGAGGGTATTTTTATTTTTCTATTGATGGAGCGGTATCAGTGCGCATCAAAGAATTCAATGATTCCGTCAACTACTTCACCCTTGATTTCCTTGTAATTATGGATTTCATGACGATAGCCGGAATACATCTTTGTTGTTACAACATGGCCTGTCCTATAAAGCCAGTCTGCAACTTCATAAACGCCTTTTCCATAGCTGCCAAAAGGATCCTGATCACCGGCAATGCTGTAGATCGGCAGATCCTTCGGAACCTTTTCAGCCCATTTTGTGCCTTTGACATCATCGATCATTTCCATGAAATAAAGCATGGACTGATTCGTTGTAGGCTTGGTAAAAGCATCAAAGGGATCATTGGCGTGATCGGTCTGCACATAGGGATCATGGCAGATCCACTCGTTTCCGAGTTTGATCTCTCCGCATCGTTCACCCATCCAGCCCATTGCCACACCGGCAGCTTCGGGATCGCTTTCCTTGCCCTGGCCCTCGGCAATATCTTTCTTCAGGATTTCCTCTGCCTTCTCGGTCGGGAAATCACCGCAGGTGCCGCAGATGGTTGCAGCTTCCAGTTCTTCACCGTATCTGGCCATAAATTCACGGACAATGACTGATCCCATGCTATGTCCAAAGATATAATAAGGGATATCCGGGAATTTCTTCTGAACTTCATCCTTCAGAAGATGCTCATCCTTTACCATGGTTTCAAATCCGCCATCGCCCCAGTCACCCCAGGTACCTGGATTTGCGATTGCCGTCTTACCGTGGCCGACATGATCATCTGCTGCGACAATATAGTCTGCCTCAAGGAAACGGACGATCATGTACAGGAAACGGCGGGAATGCTCCCCGAAACCATGTACCAGCTGGATGACCCCCTTCGGCTTTGCTGCCGGCACATAAATCCAGTACTGTACCTGATCTCTCTGGTTAGTAGATAGAAAAGAATCCTCATAAAGCATAAAAATCACCTCCAAGTATAGCTTTAACCCCAGATTTATAAGGTTCTTCTATCCAAATTATAGCTTCTTTCTATGTATATTCAATTCTAAAATTTTTCTTTTATTTTCAGATATTTAAATCCACACATTCTTCAAACACCTTCACCACCTGAAGGAGACCCTCCCTGTCTTCCTCTGTAAACCTCCCTATGGAGGTACTGTCGATATCAAGAACTGCCACAATGCCGGTTTTCCCATGGATTGGAAGAACAATTTCAGAGTTGGAAGCAGAGTCACAGGCAATATGTCCCGGAAATTCATGAACATTCCGGACCAGCATGACGGTATCCTTTGCGTAGGCACTGCCGCATACGCCCTTGTCATGAGGGATTCGAATGCAGGCCATCTTCCCCTGAAAAGGGCCGATCAGAAGACTCCCATTCTTTTCCACATAGAAGCCGGCCCAGCTGACATCCGGCATCTCCTGAAACAGCACGGCAGATGCATTGGAAAATACCGGAACCCAGCCGTTTTCAACTGCACATAAGGCTCTGATCTGTTCTGCGATCATAGAATAATTCATATTGACTCCTCTCCTTATCCCAAAGCCACATCCAGTACCATCATAAGCGTGAATCCAAAAGCATAGGACAGAACTCCGATATGGGAATGCTTTCCTTCCATCATTTCAGGAATCAGCTCCTCGACAACAACGTTCGTCTCTGACAGTTAATCAATCCATTTATTTCGGATTCTCCGATTCCTCTGGAGATTTCCGTAAGATGATATAAAATTATAGCATGATCGGGAATTAGATTGCGGCAGTAATTTATACCAGAGGCATCCCATGCATAAAACCATCTCAGAAGTGCTGAA
>JAQXPG010000128.1 GCA_029100405.1 Lachnospiraceae bacterium
ATAAGATTGGCGGAAGAAGTGATGGCCCGGAAGAATCCTTTCTGTGTGAGGGCGGGATATACGGTTGATGCAAGTGGGCTTCTTTTGCAAATGAAGCAAAGCCTTTCAAAGATGCAGTAGAGCATAGCAGATATGGATCGAGTAACTTTGAGCTTTCCGGTTTTTTTCACAAATTCGGAAAGCTTTTTTTGTGCATATCTCCCTGTTGTTGCTGAAATGGTGGTCTGATAAAATAAAGGAAACCAAAAATCAGAAATCGGTTTCCATTAGTACGCTGAAACCGTAACAAGGAATGCAACATTGTAACCTGACAACTTTTCATTTATTTTAAGGGGGTATGTATGGAGAAGAAGAGAAATCTTACAGGTAGAGAAAAAGCCGGCTATGGTCTTGGCGCAGTAGCTAAGGACATGGTCTATATGCTCTCTGCCAGTTATGTCCTTTATTATTTCCAGGACATCATGGGAGTCAACGCCTTCGCTATGGGCGTGATCCTTCTTGTGGCACGTATTTTCGATGCATTCAATGACCCGATCATGGGTGTTATAGTAGCGAAAACTAGGACCAGGATGGGAAAATTTCGTCCCTGGCTTCTGATTGGTACAATGACGAATGCAGTTGTCTTGTATCTCATGTTTGCCTGTCCGCCTGCATTGGACGGGTCCGGATTGATTGCTTATGCAGCAGTGACCTATATTCTCTGGGGTGTGACCTATACCATGATGGATATCCCCTTCTGGTCGATGATTCCTGCATTTACCAGAGGAGGAAAGGAGCGTGAAAATCTTACAACATTGGCGCGTTCCTGCTCCGGCGTCGGTTCGGCCCTGGTTTCTATTTTCACGGTAATGATCGTTCATGCACTCGGCACGATGGCGGGAGCTTCCGGCGCGACGGAAGTGGAGCGGCTTGGTTTCCGTTATTTCTCTTTGATTGTAGCAGTCATTTTTGTTGTCTTCATCATTATCACCGTTACATCGATCAAGGAAAACCCGACCACCAATATGGAGACAGCATCCATTGGCGATATGTTCCGGTCTCTGGTCAGAAATGATCAGGCTATGGCCATTGTTGTAACGATTGTTCTTGTAGATGTGGCAATGTATATCACATCCAACCTTGTGATCTACTTCTTCAAATATGACCTCGGTGGAACCGGCTGGTACAATGGTTATACACTTTTCAACACGGTTGCCGGCGCCGCTCAGATCCTTTCCATGATGATCCTCTATCCTCTTTTAAGACAGGGATTAAAGATTGCAAATACCACGATATTTTATGCGGGACTTGTTATGTCCATGGTGGGGTACGGTATCCTTCTGGCCTTTTCAGCAGGTGGAGCAAAGAATCTCTTGTTCTTCCTGATCCCCGGTGTTCTGATCATGGCAGCGTCCGGTATGAACAATGTCCTGATCACGATTTTCCTTGCGAATACAGTTGATTATGGGGAAATCAAAAACCATAGAAGAGATGAGTCCGTCATCTTTTCCATGCAGACTTTTGTCGTAAAACTTTCCTCCGGAATCGCTGCCCTGGTGGCATCGATAACGCTCGGAGTCTTGAAACTTTCCAATAAGGCAACGACAGCTGCAGACCAGGTGGTAGACTTCTCTCAGAGTGTCAATACAGCCCAGAAGATGGGACTTCGGCTGGTCATGACACTGATTCCGGCTGCGGTTCTTGTAATTGCCTTTGCCTGGTTTCGAAAGAGATATAAGCTGAATGATAAGAAGGTCCTGGAGCTTGCTGACCAAGTGGCCAAGCTGCATGAGACAGAAGGAAAAAAGGAAGATTGAATCATCAAAAAATGAGTGGCACGTGCCACTCATTTTTTGTGCCTGATTTTGGAATCATTGGATAAATACCACCTGCACCAGCACCATATAGAGAATCGTTCCTGCAGCCATGGACAGGATCATCTGTTTCTTCCATCGGTAGATGAGAAGGGTCAGGATCGAGGCCGAGATCTCCGGGATACCATGGCTTCCGCCATGGGAGAAGGATCGGATCAGGTCTGTATTTCTCAGGCAATAAACCACGAGAAGACCGAAGACGGCAGGACCCAGGACCTTACCGAGATATTGGATGATCTTCGGAACCGGCTTTCCTTCCGGAAAAATGAGATAGGGGAGAAAGCGGGTGAGGACTGTACCGAGCCAGATCAGAAGGAAGGTGAGGATCAGTTCTTGCTTTGTCATTTTTCACCTCCTTCGATAAATGGCCGTAAGGCAATGAAAAGGATAAGAATCAGAATCATGGCCGGCACAATAAAGCGATCCGGACCGAACAGAACCAGACAGAGAAGGGCTGCCAGGAATCCCAAAAGTTCAGGCAGATGGACCTTGATGCGGAGGATCGCTGTATGCAACCTTAGAACTCGTTATAAATGGAACTGTAAAATCCCACAAAATTCTGCTTTCATTCTTATAAAAATTGCCCTATTGTTTGGCAATCCCGCGGATGTTACTCTAAAATGGAAACCAAAAGTATAAATACGGTTTCCTCCATCTGAAACGAACTCAGGTGAGAAAACATAAGAGTAAGAGGAAACAATAAAAGCAATCATAGGAAGAGGGAGTTTATGACAGAGAAATTTTACCTGGACAGAAACTGGAAATTCCAACCGGAATTCTCCGATGCATATGTAAATAGGCCGATGGAAAATGGGGAAGAGATCATGCTGCCGCATACCGTAAAGATCCTTCCCTATGACTATTTTGATGAAAATTCCTATCAGATGCTTTCCTGTTATCAGCGACAGATCATCTATCGGAGCGACTGGCAGAATAAGAGACTGATCCTGACCTTCGACGGCTGTGCGCATCAAAGCCAATTCTATCTGAACGGGGAGAAAATTGGCGAGCATCACTGCGGTTATACGGCATATTCCATCGACATTTCCGGGAAACTGAAGGAAGGATCCAATCTTCTGACGGTTCGGCTGGATTCCCGGGAGAATTTAAACCAACCTCCCTTTGGCTATGTCATTGATTATATGACCTATGGCGGAATTTACAGAGATGTCTATCTGACCGTGACAGAGAAGGAAGCCCTGACGGATGTCTTCTTTCAGCCTTCCCTTACATCGGATGGCAGGGGCAGCCTTCGAACCTCCATTTCTGTAACTGAAGAAGCAGAATCTATGATCTGGGAAGGGAAGGCCTCGATCCTGATCCGCCTGGATGGAAAGGAGATCCTGCGGGAGAAGATCGATCCCTCGAAAAGAGAGGCAGGAAGAGATCTCTCAGAGGATCTCGTGGGCTTAAGTACAAGGGACACTTATTCCTTCGACAGTAATCCATTACCTATTAAGAAATGGGATATCGATGATCCGGCCCTTTATCAGGCAGAGGTCCTTCTTCTTATCGATGGAGAGGTCAGAGACCAGAAGACGGAAAGCATAGGTTTCCGCACCATGGAATGGAAGGCAGACGGATTCTATCTGAATGGAAGAAAGGTGAAGATCCGGGGCTTGAACCGGCATCAGAGCTACCCTTATGTCGGCTATGCCATGCCGGAAAGTATGCAGAGGATGGATGCCAGGATCCTGAAGGAGGAACTGGGAGTCAATACCGTAAGAACTTCACACTATCCCCAGTCCCAGTATTTTATTGATGAGTGTGACCGGCTCGGGCTTTTGGTTTTCACTGAGATCCCCGGCTGGCAGCATATCGGAGAAGGCGTCTGGAAGGACCAGGCAGTTTTAAATGTCAGAGATATGATCCTTCAGTATCGGAATCATCCTTCTATTATGATCTGGGGCGTCCGGATCAATGAATCGAAGGACGATGATCCTTTTTATGCAAGAACCAATGCGGTTGCCCATGCATTCGATGGAAGCCGGGCGACCGGCGGCGTCCGCTGCAGAACTGCAGATAAGAATACCAGGATCCAGGAAGATGTCTTCACTTACAATGACTTCTTTCATAACGGGAAGAACAAGGGCTGTCTGAAAAAGAAAAAGGCGACGAATGATCTGTCCAAGGCTTATCTCGTAACGGAGCACAATGGCCATATGTATCCGACCAAGGCCTTCGACTGGGAAGAACACCGGCAGTCTCAGGCGATAAGGCATGCCAGGGTCATTTCTGATGTCGGTTTGGAAAGCGATATTGCAGGTAGTATCGGTTGGTGTATGTTTGACTACAACACCCATAAGGACTTCGGAAGCGGAGACCGGATCTGCTATCACGGTGTCTGTGATATGTACCGGAATCCAAAGCTTGCTGCCTTCGTCTATGCGGCAGAGGGGAGAAAGCAGCCGGTTCTCGAGATTTCTTCCACCATGGATATCGGAGAGCATCCGGAGTCCAATCGTGGCAGGTGCTATATCATCACGAATGCGGATTCGGTCGATATGTATAAGAATGGCAGGCTTTTGAAGGAATACTCCCCTTCGGACTCCGACTTCCGCGGGATGAAACATGGACCGATCCTGATCGATGACTATATCGGTAAAGATTTGGAAACGATCGAGGGTATGACTGCGGATCAGGCCAGGACGGCAAGTGACCTTCTGAATTCTTTCTCTCTGAACCAGGGGAAAATGACCGGGAAGATGATCTTTGAAGCCATTAAGCTCATTGTGAGATACCATATGAATCCTTCGGATGCCATCGGCCTCTATCAGAAATATATTGGAAACTGGGGCGAGAAATCGACCGAGTATGAATTCATTGCGAAAAAGGATGGACAAGTTGTAAGCGACCGAAAGATCTCTCCTATGACAAAGCGACAGATGGATGTCCGCCTGTCTTCGGATCGTCTGGTTTTTGACAAGACTTATGATGTTCTTGCCATTCGTCTTTCCATGCGGGATGAGCATGGGAATCTCTTATCCTTCTGTAATGAACCGGTGGAAATCGAGATCGACGGGCCGGCTTCCGTCATCGGACCCAAGGTCACCTCTCTTCGTGGAGGTATGGGCGGCTTTTATTTAAAGTCTGTGGATCAGGAAGGCGAAGTGCATATTACGATTCGAAGCGAAAATGCAGAAGACAAGACTTTGGTTGTGGAGGCGAGAGAAAAAAGGGAGTAGAATGATAAGTGAATGGCAAAAGGTACTTTTGCACCCATATCATTGGTTTTTTCGAATTTTTGCATTGAGGAGAGTCCGGTCAAATGAATTTTTTACATTTGAAAAAGAAAGCAAGCCTTTTTTCTCTGTTTCTTATTGGGATTCTGGTATTTTCCCTATGCGCATGCAGTGGAGAGAATAGCCGGGCATCATCGAAACAGGCAGCAGAGAAGCTGATGAAAACGGAGGATCCGGGGAAAAAGACTTCGGAGCAGAAGGATGTGAAGGACAATAATCAGGGAAAGGATGCTTCCGGCCAGGAACAGGCAAATCCGCCGGCCGCTCCATCTGCAGGGGCCAACCAACCAGAAGAAGGGACCGCAAGCAAAGAAAGCCATACGTCCGATCCAGCTGCTTCGTCCACTCCATCTGCAGGGGCCGCTCCATCTGCAGGGGCCAGCCAACCGGTTGCAGGGAGAAAACTGGTCTGCATTGATGCCGGTCATCAGGCGCATGGAAATAGTGCCAGAGAGCCGATCGGCCCCGGTGCCAGCCAGACCAAGGCCAAGGTGTCCGGCGGCACCAGAGGTGTTTCGACCGGACTTCCGGAATATGAGCTGACCCTTCAGGTCTCTTTGAAATTACAGAAGGAGCTGGAGGCAAGAGGTTATCAGGTCATCATGGTAAGGACAAGCAATGATGTCGATATTTCCAATTCGGAAAGAGCGGCGATTGCGAATCAGGCCAATGTATCTGCTTTTATTCGAATTCATGCCAATGGAGTCCAAAATTCTTCAGTCAATGGAGCC
>JAQXPG010000129.1 GCA_029100405.1 Lachnospiraceae bacterium
GTCACAGCCGTCTTACCGTCGACGGTCGCAACCGCTTTTCCAAAGCCGATTGGCCCTCTCCGGTCAATGATCTCACAATGCATTTCTATGACATCGCCTGGAATGATCGGACGACGGAATCTGGCCTGCTTCACGCCTCCAAAGAAAACCAGTTTGCCTTTGTTCTCTTCTTCCGTCAAAAGTGCGACCGCTCCGGTCTGAGCAAGTGCTTCCAGAACCAGAACTCCCGGCATGACTGCCTGAACCGGAAAGTGGCCTAAAAACTGCATCTCATTCACGGACACACACTTTCTGCCATCTGCATATTGCCCCGGCTCACAGGCTGTGATCCGATCCACCAGGAGAAATGGGTATCGATGCGGAAGGATTTTCTTGATCTCATCTGAATTTAATTGCATGTCTTGCCTCTTTCTCACAGATTCCCGGCCCGGCAAAAGGCCAGGCTTACATTATGTCCTCCGAAACCAAAGGAATTCGACAGTGCATAACGAATCTCGGCAGAATACCCTTGATTCGGAACCAGATTCAACTCACATTCCGGATCCGGGACCTGATAATGAATGGTCGGAGGCAAAAAGCCCCTCTCAACAGCTTCCACAGTGATCACAGCTTCCACTGCCGCACTGGCACCCAAGAGATGGCCGGTCATGGATTTGGTAGAACTTACGGCCACCCGCATGGGATCCTCTTTAAAGATCCGACGAATTGCAGCTGTCTCACAAGAGTCATTCATTTTCGTCGAAGTACCATGCGCATTGATATAATCGATATCTTCCGGCCCAATGTCTGCATCCTCCATGGCTAGACGCATGCATTGCTCTGCCCCCTTCCCTTCCGGAGAAGGAGCCGTAATATGGTAGGCATCGCAATTGGCTCCATAGCCGACGATTTCCGCATAAATGTGCGCACCCCGATTCCTGGCATGTTCATACTCTTCCAGGATCAGGGCGCCTGCGCCTTCTCCCATGACAAATCCGCTTCTCTCTGCATCGAAGGGAATTGAAGCGCGATTCGGATCCGTTTCGGTCGTCAGAGCTTTCAGCGAAGTAAAGCCTCCCATGCTAAGCTGGGTAATGGCTGCTTCCGCACCTCCCGCGATCATGATATCTCCGTAGCCGTCCCGAATGTGCCGGAAGGAATCGCCGATGGCATTGGCAGCGCTGGCACAGGCAGAAAGCACGGAAGTACACATGCCATGCAAGCCATACCGGATAGCAATGTGGCCTGCCGCCATATTGGCAATCGCCATGGGAATAAAAAACGGAGACACCCGATCATAACCCTTCTCCATGCCCCGCACTTTCTCATTCTCGATCGTCCCGATGCCGCCGATCCCGCTGGACATGATGACACCCCAGCGGTCTCTGCTTTCCTCCAGATCTAAAAGGCCGGAATCCGACATGGCCTGTTCCGCCGCAACCATGGCAAACTGCGTATAGCGATCCATTCTCCGGCTCTCCCTCTTGTCCAGGTAGGCTTCCAGGTCAAGATCCTTCACCTCCCCGGCAAGCTTGACCTTCTGTTCAGAAGGATCATAGAGAGTGATTGGTCCGATACCGCACCTGCCTTTTTCGACACTCTTCCAGACTTCTTCTTTATCATTTCCGATCGGACAAACAATACCAAGGCCCGTAATCACCACTCTTCGTCTCATGATTCTCTCCTATATTTTTCTAAAAGTTCTAAAAGACCACTAAGACCACTCAACATCCCATGCCGCCATCGACGCCCAGAACCTGTCCTGTGATATAAGACGCCTCGCGGGATGCCAAAAAGGCCACCGGAGATGCAACTTCCTCTGCCCTTCCGGTCCTGCCCATAGGAATTTGACTAAGCATTGCATTCTTCACATCATCCAAAAGATCTCTTGTCATCTCGGTATCGATCATGCCGGGTGCGATCGCATTTACGGTAATATTCCGACCGGCAAGCTCTTTTGCCAGTGACTTCGTCATACCGATCAAGCCGGCTTTCGCGGCTGAGTAATTCAATTGGCCTATATTTCCATGGAGACCGACGATGCTCGAGATGTTGACGATCCGGCCATATCTCTGCTTCAGCATGATCTTCGAAGCTTTCTTCATGCAATAGAAAGGACCGTAGAGGTCAACATGAATAACCCGGTCGAAGTCGTCTTCCTTCATCATAAGGAGGAGCTTGTCCCTTGTAATGCCGGCATTATTGATGAGGATGTCGATCCTTCCGGAAAGTTTCAAGGCTTCTTCGAACATCCGGTCGCAATCCTCAGGGTCTGAGACATCCGCCCGGACCAGAAGCGTTTTAACACCTTTAGCCTGGCACAGCCGCTCCGTCTCTTTTGCCGCCTCTGCGTTTGCGGAATAATGAATGACGACATCGCTGCCTTTCCCGGCCAGAGCACATGCAATTGCCCGGCCGATCCCGCCGCTTCCTCCCGTCACAAGAGCTGTCTGATTTTCCAAGTCCATTTTCATCCTCCAAAAACAACCAAATGGTTTCCGATTTCATTGCCCTATTCTGTCACAGGCTGGCATTCCCCTGACTGCCCGAAATTTCCTACAAAGCTTCCAGATCCTCTGCCCGATCTAATGTCGCGGTCTCGATCCCCTTGACCGTCCGGCTGACAAAGCCGGAAAGAACATGACCGGGGCCGATTTCTATGATCCTTTCTACTCCGGCAGCCTTCAGCCACTCGATGGTCTGAGCCATGCGGACACTGGTCATGACCTGCTTCTCCAGAAGCTTTCCGATCACTTGCCCGTCTGCCTTACAGCAAAGGGAAGGATCCGTGAAAGGATCCGCTATCCTCTTTCCTTCCCCATCCGAGGGGCCACCCAGAGTATTGAATAAAACCGGAATCGTCATGCGGCCGAAAGAAATGGTCTTAAAATAATCAAGGAGTTCAAGAGATGCAGACTCCATCAGAGAAGTATGGAAAGCTGAGCTTACTTTCAGCTCCATACATCTTCTGGCGCCATATTCCATGGCAAGCTTTTCTGCAAAAGTCACGGCATCCGAAAGCCCGGAGATCACATTCTGACCCTTGGCATTAAAATTCGATACCTCGACAATGCTCCCGGTCTCTTTAGAAGCCTTTTCTGCAGATTCTTCGGTTTTCTCCGCCGGAAGTCCGAGGATGGCGCACATTTTGGTATCTAAGCCCTGTCCGGCTCTGGTCATGGCCTGACCACGGAAAGCCGTGATCCGGATCAGATCCTTAGTAGAAAAGACACCGGCTGCATGTAAGGCACTATATTCACCAAGACTAAGCCCTGCGACATAGGCCGGCCGGATCCCTCTGCCAGACAGCACAGCCGACATTCCGGCAGCAAAAGCTGCCAATGCAGGCTGGGTATAAGCAGTCAAAGACAACTTCTCCTCCGGGCCAGAAAACATCAAATCCTTTAGATCAAAATCAACTTCGGCATCCGCTTCATCGATCACTTCGGCAAATTCCGGAAAAGTCTCATACAGATCCTTTCCCATGCCGGCATACTGGCTGCCCTGGCCGGCGTACAAAAACGCAGTCTTCATGACTTTCTCCTTTTCCTCCAGACTCTCCCTCCGGAAATTTCATTAACCTTATGATTCCTAAGCACTTTAGCAATCCTGACATCTCAAGAGATCTCCGGCAGTTCCAGTTTCTTCACCACATCTTCGGCATCCTTCATAAGCCCTGCAAAGATCTCTGCCACCGGCCGAATCTCCTTCAGCTGTCCGCAGACCTGGCCGGCCATCAGAGATCCTTCGTCAATATTTCCATCGAATACTGCCTTGCGGAGAGATCCCAATGTGAATTTCTCCAGTTCCATCCGATCAGCACCGGCCTTTTCTTTCCGGATATATTGACGTGCCATCTTGTTCTTTAGGATCCGTGTCGGAGAATTGACCGTTCTTCCGGTAACAAGGGTGCTATTGTCTCCAGCCTTGAGAAGAGCCGCCTTATAATTCGGATGGATGGGACATTCATTACTGACCAAAAGACAGGTTCCCATCTGCGCCCCGCAGGCACCGAGAGCAAAAGCCGCTGCTAATTGTCTTCCATCGGCGATCCCGCCCGCAGCAACCACCGGAACCTCTGCGGGAAGTGCATCCCGCATCTGGGGAAGAAGCGTCATGGTTGTCATTTCTCCGACATGACCACCGCTCTCGGTCCCCTCAGCGATGATACCGTCCACGCCGGAGCCGACCAGCCGCTTGGCCAGAAGGACACTGGCCGAGACCGGAAAGATCCGGCAGCCGCACTCCTTCCAACGGTCGATGTATTTCCCGGGGTTCCCGGCACCTGTCGTAAGAAAGGGGATATGCTCTCTTGCCACAAGTTCCGCCATCTGGTCCGTATCCGGATTCATTAACATCAGGTTGACCCCGAAAGGCCGATCCGTCAGAGACCGGCAGATATGGATGTTTTCCTCGAGCTGTTCCACATTCATGCCGCCGGAGCCGATGATCCCGAGAGCGCCTGCATTGGAGCATGCTGCGGCGAACTGGCCCGTCGCGATATTCGCCATGCCCCCTTGAATAAATGGATATTTCGTACCAAGGATTTCATTCAGGAATTTCATTTGTTCTCCTTTTTCTAAATATAGACCGGCCATGACAAAAGCTTAGAACTCCAGGAAGCATCCGCCCCAGGTCAGACCGGCGCCAAAGCCGACACAGAAGATCTTCGTACCGGGCTTCAGAAGTCCCTCTTCTTTCATGTCCGAAAGTGCCAATGGAATGCTTGCACCGGAAGTATTCCCGTAAGATGGAAGATTCAAGAAGAATTTTTCTTTGGGAAGTCCCATCTTCTTTCGGACATAATCGATGATCCTCACATTGGCCTGGTGGCAGACAATATAATCGATATCCTGTGCCAGGATCCCGGACTGTAATTCCATTTCCTGAATTTCATCCGAAAGAGCTCTTACTGCAAAACGAAAGACCTTCCTCCCATCCATTTGGAGAAATCCCTCCCGGAGGATTTGATCGGATCCCTCTTTTGAAATCTGCAAAGGATTGGAAGGAACAAGCCTGTCTCCTTTCGAATCCATCGGAGGAAGCTGATTTCTCCCGACGGTATGGGCATATAAGGCAGATCGATCTCCCTTGGCAGCAGTATGACTATAGAAGGCTTTCTCCTCTGATCGATGGATCACTGCTGCAGCTGCTCCGTCGCCGAAGAGAACACTGACCGACCGCTCGGAGAAATCCAGCATCTTCGATAACTGTTCGCCTCCAATGAGAAGGGCATAGGGCTTTTGGCCCATGCAGGCATTTCCTTCCTTCATCAATGCGTTGACCAGTTGAAGGCCATAGACAAAACCGGAACAGGCGGCATTGATATCAAAGGCGGGAATGCCTCCCGGAATGCCGACAAGTTCCTGTACGGCACAGGCCATGGAGGGAACCATATAATCGGTTGTACAGGTTGCGAAAATGACAAGCCCGATTTGATCCGGACGGATCCCGGCATCCTTTATGGCTCTCCTTGCAGCCAGAACCCCAAGATCTGTCAGGCTCTCCTGAGCCTTACAAAAAAAGCGGGCTTCAATGCCGGTCCTGCTTTTGATCCATTCGTCTGATGTATCGATATATTGTTTCAGGTCGTCATTTTTCACCCGAAGCTTCGGCAGGGCTTTGCCGAGACCGATGATTTCTATTCCCTTCATTGATTGATCCTTCCGATATCTCTGTACTTCTGATAGCGCTTTTCCAGCAGATCGTGCATTGACATGCTTGTTAATTCTTCCAATTTGTCTATCAAAGCGGTCTTTAGGGTCCGGCACATTTGAGGTAAGTCTTTTTGTGCGCCCCCGGCAGGTTCCGGAAGGATTCGGTCTGCAATCCCTTGTTTTAGAAGATCCTCTGCCGTCATCTTCATGACTTCGCTCGCTTCCGCGGCTTTCGAAGCATCTTTCCAGAGAATGCTGGCAAAGCCCTCGGGGGACAGGACGGAATAGACTGCATTTTCCAGCATCCAGATCTCATCCCCAACGCCGATGGCCAGTGCTCCGCCGCTATTTCCTTCCCCGGTGACGATAGAAATGACAGGAACTCTTAAAGAACTCATGGCAGCCAGATTCTCAGCAATTGCCACGCTCTGCCCATGTTCCTCTGCCTCTTTCCCGGGATAGGCACCCGGTGTATCGATAAAGGTCACAACAGGACGTCCGAAACGTTCTGCTTCCTTCATCAGACGAAGGGCTTTCCGATAGCCTTCCGGTTCCGGCATTCCGAAATTACAGGTCAGATTATCCTTCAGATCCTTTCCCTTCCGGTGCCCGATCACCGTGACCGCTCTTCCTGCCAGAAGGGCGATACCGCCTAAAATGGCCGGGTCTTCTTTTCCTAACCGGTCTCCGGAGAGCTCCATAAAATCATCAAAGATCCCGTCAATATAGTCTGTGATCTTAGGTCTGGATTTGTCTCTTACGATGGCAATGCGATCGTAAACCGATAATGTGGGACATGTGCCGGCCGGATGGATTGAAAGGAAGGAAGAATTGGCAGATCCGGTCTGCATTTTTTTAGAATTGGTCTGCTTCTCTTTGGAACTGGTCTCTTTAGAATTAGTCTGTTTCTCTTTGGAATTGATCTGCATTTCTCTGGAAGCATAGCCATGCATTTTGAGAATCTGAGTAATGACTTCTCTCTCATCCTTCCTCGGAACGATCCTGTCCACAAAGCCATGCTCCAGCTGGAACTCTGCCCGCTGAAAGCCCTTCGGAAGTTTTTCCCCGATGGTCTGTTCAATGACACGGGGTCCGGCAAAACCGATCAGGGCGCCGGGTTCCGCCAGGATGAGATCACCAAGGCTTGCGAAACTTGCGCTGACGCCTCCTGTGGTCGGATGCGTCAGAACAGAGATATAAAGGCCTCCATGGTCGCGGAGTTTCTGCACTGCAGCACTGGTTTTTGCCATCTGCATGAGGGAAAACATTCCTTCCTGCATTCTGGCTCCGCCGCTGGCGGAGAAGATGATCAGCGGAAGTTTCCTTCGGTCCGCTTCTTCGATGGCAAGGGTCAATTTCTCACCCTCAACAGACCCCATACTGCCCATCAGAAAAAAGCGGCTGAGTTCCGCACCTACGGCAGGGATCCCATGGATCGTGCCAATACCGGCAACGCAGGCGGATGGCCGGTCGGCAGTCTTCCTGTTTTCAGAAAGTTTCTCTTCGTATCCTGGAAAATGCAAAGGATCCTTGGACTGAAGATCCATGGCAAATTCCTCTGTGAACCTCCCATTGTCGAAGATGGCCAGGAGATGACTCCCAATCGAATGATGGGCCGTCCTCTTCAGGCGCATTCTCCGGTAGCCGAGAAGCGTTTCTCTCTTATCTGTGAAATTTTTGGGGTTATTATTCAAATCTAAGACGACCGTAGACATTACCTTTACCTTTTTTCTTAGCTGTTAAATATAGACCGAGGCCTTATTCCCATCTTCTCCCAAGCGTAGAAGAAATCGTAATTTTTAAGGGCTTAAACCTTCTTACTAACTTCTCCCAACCGTCTAAGAAACCGTTGTTTTTTAAAGGGCCTAAGCCTTCTTACTCTCTTCTCCCCAGCGGATAATGGCATCTGTGTTCTTCTCCAGGAAAGCGGTGTCTACATTTCCAACCAGGAAATCATTATGAAATAAAATGAGATAGAGAAAGTTGATATTGGTTTCGATGCCGTCGACCGTCATTTCCTCCAGGGCCACCCGCATCTTTCGAATCGCCTCCAGGCGGCCGGGTGCATGA
>JAQXPG010000130.1 GCA_029100405.1 Lachnospiraceae bacterium
CAGATCGAACTGACCGCCTTCACCAAAGACAGCCTCAACCTGGTCGCCCTCATCCTTTCGGAGAAGACCATGGTCTACGAAAACACAGGTCAGCTGCTTTCCGATGGCCCGGGAGAGAAGGCCTGCCGCAACAGATGAGTCGACACCGCCGGACAAGGCCAGAAGGACTTTACCGTCTCCGATCTTCTCACGAAGCTCGCTGATCGTCCTCTCTGCGAAATCCTCCATCTTCCAGTCACCGGAACATCCGCATACATTTAATACGAAGTTCTTAAGCATTTCCTTGCCAAATTCACTGTGAAGTACTTCCGGATGATATTGAAAAGCATAGAGTTTCTTTTCCGGATCTTCTGCTGCTGCCACCGGGCAATTAGCGGTATGGGCTGTGATATGAAAACCGGGAGCGACCTTACTGATGTAGTCATTATGGCTCATCCAGACAATGGAACTTTCCGGCACGCCTGCAAAAAGAGGACTTGTCGGATCATCCACTGAGATCCGTGTCTTCCCATACTCGCGTTCCGGGGCGTGGTCTACATTTCCGCCGAGGACATGCATCATCAGCTGGGCGCCGTAGCAGAGACCCAAAACAGGGATTCCAAGCTCGAACAGTTCCTTAGGAGCGGTTGCGCTGCCCTCCTCGAAGACGCTGTTGGGGCCGCCGGTCAGAATAATTCCCCGAGGCTTCATCTTACGGATCTCTTCCAGAGGCGTCCGATAAGAATAGATCTCGCAGTAAACATTATTTTCGCGAACCCGGCGGGCGACAAGCTGGTTGTACTGGCCGCCGAAATCTATAACGATGACTTTCTCCTGCTGCATGATTCCCTGCTTTCTAGTAATCTGTCGGTTTGACTTTTCTTATTATAAACACAGGCCGTCTTTTTCACAAGGCTTCCAAGACACATTCGGCATCCTTGTGGCTCTTCCATCCACTTTAATTCAAAAGGCTTCTAAGACACATTCGGTATCCCTGTGGCTCTTCCATCCACTTTAATAAATAAGGAATTTTCCAATTCTACCGGTCTGCATTTCATTTTACCTTTGTATCGTGTATACTAAGCGATTGGAGTCATGCCAAATGGCACATACAAGTAGTAAGATGGGAGTTTATTATGAACAAAAATGTAATCGATGACGCCCGTGTTCTGGGCTATCCGAAGATGCTTCTTCTGGGCCTGCAGCACATGTTCGCCATGTTCGGTGCGACAATTCTCGTCCCGATTCTGGTCAACAACTATTTCAAGGGAGAGGGCCTCAATATCCAGGTCACCCTCTTCTGCGCAGGTATGGGCACCCTGCTGTTTCATCTTTTGACCAAGGGAAAAGTTCCCGCTTTCCTCGGTTCTTCCTTCGCCTTCCTTGGCGGATTTGCAACCGTAGCGAATCTGAAGACCGGTATCTATAAGAATATGACTATGGGAGAGAAACTCCCCTATGCCTGCGGTGGCATCGTTGTGGCCGGACTCCTCTACCTGGTTCTGGCTCTGGTCATTAAACTGGTCGGTGTGAAAAAGGTCATGCGATATCTGCCTCCGGTCGTCACCGGCCCGATCATCATCTGTATCGGTCTTTCTCTTGCTCCCTCTGCCATCAGCAATGCCAAGACCAACTGGATCCTTGCCCTGATTGCGCTTGCAACCGTTGTCATCTTCAATGTCTGGGGCAAGGGCATGTTCAAGATCATACCGATCCTGATGGGCGTCGTCATCTCCTATCTCTGCGCAGTCATTTTCCAGCTCTTGGGAATGACCAATGCCGACGGCTCCTCCATTATCGAATTCGGTGAGATTGCCAAGGCCTCCATTGTCAGTTTCCAGCCTTTCCAGATCTGCAAATTTGATCCGACCGCAATCTTCGTCATGGCCCCGATCGCCATTGCAACCATGATGGAACACATCGGTGATATCTCTGCGATCTCCGCTACCTGCGGCAAGGACTTCATCACAGATCCCGGCTTAAACCGTACCCTTCTCGGTGATGGTCTTGCAACTGCTATGGCCGGTCTGATCGGCGGTCCTGCCAATACCACCTATGGCGAAAATACCGGTGTCCTGGAGCTTTCCAAGGTTCATGATCCCCGGGTCATCCGGATTGCAGCCATCTATGCTGTCATTCTCTCCTTCTTCCCGAAGGTTGCGGAGCTCATCGGTACCATGCCTTCTGCCATCATCGGCGGTATCTCCTTCATCCTCTATGGAATGATCTCCGCCATCGGTGTTCGAAATGTTGTAGAGAATCGGGTGGACTTCAAGAATTCCCGGAACCTGATCGTAGCTGCAGTGATCCTGGTCACCGGTCTGGGCTTCTCCGAAGGCATCACCTTCACCATCGGCAAGGTAACCATCACACTGACTTCCCTGGCCCTGGCCTCCATTTTCGGCATCGTATTAAATGCAATCCTGCCGAATAAGGATTATGATTTTAATGAAGAAGAAGTTTCCGAATTGAAGCGCGAAAATTAAGAAAATTGATCATGTACCTGGATAAGGCCATCCCTTCGGGGGTGGCCTTATTGACTTCTGGAATACCTTTGACTACAATAGCGATGACTATTTAACGCGGGTTCTTCGGGACTCGATAGAAAGAGGGTTATTATGGATTTTGGAGAAAACGTACATATTCTTGAACATCCCCTGATCAAGCACAAGATTTCCATGCTTCGGGATAAGAATACCGGTACCAACGAATTTCGTGCTCTGGTCAGTGAGATCGCCATGCTAGAGGGGTATGAGGCACTCCGCGATCTCCCGACCAAGGAAATCGAAGTGGAGACTCCGATTGAGAAATGCATGACACCTGTACTTGCCGGTAAGAAGCTTGCCATTGTTCCGATCCTTCGTGCCGGACTTGGCATGGTGGACGGCGTTCTGCATCTGGTTCCGACTGCCAAAGTCGGACACATCGGCATGTATCGTGACCCGGAGACCCATGAGCCTCACGAGTACTACTGCAAGCTGCCCAATCCCATCGAGCTCCGTACCATTCTGGTCGTTGATCCTATGCTGGCAACCGGCGGTTCCGGCTCCGATGCCCTGAACCTGATCAAGCAGCACGGCGGCAAGAAGATCAAATTCATGTGCATCATCGCAGCTCCCGAGGGCTTAAAGAAGATCTCCGCGGATCATCCGGATGTGCAGTTCTATGTCGGCCAGCTGGATCGCGAACTCAATGAGAACGCTTATATCTGTCCGGGTCTCGGCGATGCCGGCGACCGGATCTTCGGTACCAAATAGGAGAGAACACATTGGAGACAGGAAAGGCAGACAAGACCAACAATATCATCCTGATCGGTATGCCTGCGTGCGGCAAAAGTACGCTCGGCGTTCTCCTTGCCAAGGCTTTGAACTATCGTTTTATCGATAGTGACCTGGTCATCCAGGAGAAAACCGGTCACCTTTTGTCCGAGTTGATCCGAGACCACGGGATCGACGGCTTCAATCGGATCGAGAATGAAGTGAATGCCGGTTTAAATGTAGACCATACCATCGTGGCAACCGGCGGATCCGTGATCTATGGGGCGGATGCCATGCGTCACTTCAAAGAGATCGGGACCATTGTCTACCTCAAGGTCTCTTACGAAGAATGCCAGCGCCGGATCGGCGATCTGGATGCCCGCGGTGTCGTGCACCGGCCGGATCAGACACTGAAGGATCTCTATCAAGAGCGCACCAGGCTCTATGAGAAATATCAGGATATCACCATCGAAGAAGAATCCGGGCGCGTCAGTCTGGCCTCCCATCTTGCGGATTGTATCCGTATTTTAAGAGACCACGGATTCTAAGGCTTCTTCCTTTTTCTCGTATTCTCTGTGAGTACGTTTTCAGAAGACCATTTTTCAGAAGGCAGAATGGAAAGCACCGGCAATTCTTCTCGAATGTCGGGCTTTCCATTTCTACTGTATTCTGATTGTATGCCGGTCTATATTTCATAGAAATTATTATTCTTCCTCAGGAGGAACTATCATGTTTGGAATCAACAAGAACCATGACAAACCACCTTTGAAGGTGATCATTGTCGGAGCAGGCAAAGTCGGCCGCACCCTGGCAGAACGCTTGTCCCAGGAGGGCAATGAGATTACTGTCATTGACCGGGAAGCATCGAAAATCGAAGCTCTCACGAATATGTATGATGTCATGGGAATCGTTGGAAATGGTGCTACCTATGCTGCCCAGGCTCAGGCTGATATTGTCGATGCCGATCTTCTGATTGCCGTTACGGATTCGGATGAATTGAATCTTTTGACCTGTACCGTTGCCAAGAGAGTAGGTAACTGTTCTGTCATCGCCCGTGTCCGGGACCCGGATTACAGCAATGAGATCAGCTATCTCCGCGACAAACTGGGCCTGTCCATGATTATCAATCCGGAACTCGAGTCTGCCCGTGAGATGGCCAGACTCTTCTATCTTCCCAGTGCTTTGGACGTCAACTCCTTTGCCCATGGTCAGGCAGAGCTTGTCAAATACCGGATCCCTCAGAACAGTATTCTGGATGGGGTCACCCTGGCGGAATTCGCCCAGTCCAGGCCCGGTAAGACGAGACTGCTTGTGACCGCGATTGAGAGAAATGCAAATGTCACGATTCCAAACGGTAACTTCCGGATCCAGGCAGGCGATGTAGTCTCCTTCGTCCTGCCCCGTCGTGATCGAAGATCCTTCCTCAAGGCTTTAAATATCAACAATGCAACCGTAAAGGACTGCATGATTATCGGTGGAGGCAAGAGCACTTACTATCTTGCCAAGCAGCTGATCCATATGGGGGTCAGTGTGAAGATCATAGAGAAGGATTCCAATCGATGCGAACGTCTCTCTGAGGTGCTGCCGGAGGCTGTCATTATTAACGGCGACGGCACCGACGAAGAACTGCTCCGGGAAGAGGGGATTGAATCGGTGGATTCCTTTGTCTCCCTGACCGGGATCGATGAGCAGAATATTCTTCTGACCTTATTCGCAAGAAGAGTCAGTGATACCAAGGTCATCACCAAAGTCAATCGTTCCAACTTCCACGATGTCATCAACGACCTGGATCTGGGATCCATTATCTATCCGCGCTATATCACTTCAGAAGCCATTATTGCATATGCACGGGCAAAACGTGCTTCCAATAGTTCGAATATCGAGACCCTCTACCATATGTACGACCAGAAGGTCGAGGCCATCGAATTCCGAGTGGATTCCGAGTCCAAAGCAACCATGGCTCCTCTCTCTGATCTGAAGTTAAAGGACTCTCTCATGATTGCCTTTATTAATCGGGGCGGTGAGATTATTCTTCCCAGCGGTTCTGATCAGATCCAGGTTGGCGATACCGTCATGGTTGTAACCACCCATACCTGCTTTAATGATCTGGATGACATTCTTGCAGAATAGGCAGCTTTACCATTGAAGCCAAGCCCCGGATTATATGAAAACCCTGCAAGCATACACAAGTTTTCCAGGGCTTTGGATTTGATACCGTTTTCGTTTTATCGAGGTTCGTTTTATGAATACAGCGATCGTTCGCTATGTATTAGGTTATGTCCTTCGGATCGAAAGCATTCTCATGCTTCTTCCGATCGTGACCGCTATGATCTATCAGGAATCACAGGGCTATGCATATGTCATTGTGGCACTGATTTGCTTTGTCCTGGGAACCCTTCTCAGTCTGAAGAAGCCCAGGAATACACTTTTTTATCTCAAAGAAGGATGCGTCACAACTGCTCTGTCCTGGCTCATTATGTCCGTCTTCGGCTGTTTGCCTTTTATGCTGACAGGAGAGATTCCCTCCTTCTTTGACGCTTTTTTCGAAACAGTTTCCGGTTTCACGACCACAGGATCCAGTATCCTTACCGATGTCGAGGCGGTTTCCCACACTTCCTTAATCTGGCGGAGTTTCACCCACTGGACCGGCGGCATGGGAGTTTTGGTTTTCCTTCTTGCCATCATTCCATTGACCGGAGGATCGAATATCAACCTCATGAAGGCAGAATCTCCCGGACCTTCCGTTGGAAAGCTGGTTCCCAAAGTCAAGTCTTCCGCACAGATCCTCTATCTCATCTATGTCGGCATGACTTTGATTCAGATCGTCCTGCTCCTTTTCACCGGCATGCCGCTCTTTGACACCCTCTGCATGACCTTCGGTTCCGCCGGAACCGGTGGTTTCGGTGTTCGGAATGACAGCGCCGCAAGCTATACCATATCCCAGCAATGGATCATCGGTACCTTCTGTATGCTGTTCGGTGTCAACTTCAATTTCTACTACTTCCTTCTTCATAAGCAGCCGAAGAAATCTCTGGCCATGGAGGAAGTCCGCTGGTACTTCATCATCATTGCCTTCTCCACCCTGACCATTTTCAGCCGGATCATAGGCCATGTGGGAAATATAGAGCGTGCCCTTCGGCAGGCTTTCTTCCAGGTCAGCAGCATCATAACAACAACCGGTTTTTCCTCGGTGGACTTCAACAAATGGGACAGCGTATCGAAAATGATCCTGGTCACTCTGATGTTCATCGGAGCCTGTGCCGGTTCCACCGGCGGTGGTCTCAAGGTCTCCCGTGTCGTGATCCTATTCAAGACCTTCATCAAGGAGATCGTGTCCTATATCCATCCCAAGAGCATCAAAAAGATCAAAATGGATGGCGAAACCATTGAGCATGACGTATTGCGTTCCACCAATGTCTACTTCGTCACCTACTTTATGATCTTCGTGATCTCCCTCTTCATCATCTGCTTTGATGGAAAGGATCTGGTAACCAGCTTTACGGCAGTTGCTGCCACCTTCAACAATATCGGACCCGGTCTCGGAGTCGTTGGTCCTGCCGGGAATTTCCATGCAATGTCGAACCTGTCGAAACTCGTCTTATCCTTCGACATGCTGGCCGGCCGTCTGGAACTCTTCCCCATGCTGATCCTCTTCACGCCGGAAATATGGACCGAGACCTTCATCGCTAAGAAAAAAAATAAGGTGCATCGCCGGTTGATGGCAAAGAAAGCGATGGAAAACGCCAAACATATCTGTTAAGAAACAATCTGATGTCAGATACAAAAAGATCCCCTTCCGTTCTCAGGAAGGGGATTTCATTATCTTTTGTCAGATAGAAAGGGATCCCCTTCCGCTCTCGGAAAGGGGATTTCATTATCTTCAGGAAAACATCTCGCCCTTTGCCTGAAAGGCAAGATTTCCGTTCGGAAGGATCCCTGCTACCGAAAAGGAGGGTCCCTCGATCCTCTCTGCCAGGGTAACCCTTGTATCGGCCTGAATTTCCTTCTGAAAATTCAATTGAATCGACCGAATCGAGCCCTTCTTGTGATATGTATCCGGCAGGAGATCATCGATCCAGTTGAGATAGCGGGTATTATTGACATGACCGTTTAGATCCAGCTCACTGTAGGTCACGGTATGAGCCGTTTCCTTCAAAGGCTCAAAAGAGGGCAGGCCCTCCGGATAAGACTGCTCCTTGTCCGGCTCGGGTCCGTCAATAATCACATGGCTGGTCCCCGGCATACAGAATCTTCGGCTCACGGAATCAATAAGCATCCAGAGAGCTATCGCCCGTCCTATCGTCTCCCCTTTTTGATCCAGGATCTCATAACGTCTGGGATAGATCATATGGAGCATTTTTTCCGGCGAAGAAGTCATGCAGATTTTCTCGTCATAAGAGATCGGCCGCATGAGTTCCACCTGCATACGGGAAATGACCCAAAGCATGCCCCGGTCTAATGTGGTTTCTCTCGGAAAGCCAAGTTCCTCCGTATGCGCAATGGAAAGTTCCTGCAGAAGCTGAAAGATCCTGCTCATCCGAAGATGCTGATAACGGTCTACATCCGATGCCAGAACTTTCCAGTCCCGGGTGTAAATACTTGTCATGCCTCGGCCTTCTTTGCCAGTTCTTCCTTCACTTTGTCAATGACATCCTGTGCGGTATGGAGATGGTCCCATTCTTCATCTTCGACACGGATATCAAAGGCAGCTTCTACTTTCACCATGATCATAACAAAATTCATAGAATCAATACCAAGATCCCGGTTGATGACAGAGTCCGGCTTTACCGTATTGACATCCAGGTCCGGACAGCAGATTTCCAGGATCCCTTTTAACTTTTCAAAGATTTCTTCATCTGTATAACTGATCTCGTGCTTTTCCATTCTTTTTCTCCTTCTTCTATTATCATTTGTTTCCTATCCGGTATTTCTTAATTCCTTCCGGCGGATTTTCGATTCTCTACCATTTCCTGCAGGAGATAACGCTTTAATTTTCCCGTCGCGGTTCGAGGAAATTCTTCCTCCAGATAAAGGATCTTCTGGATCCGCCGTCCCAGGCTCTCCCCGGCATTCCATTGATCTACCGCCTCCTCCGGAGTCAGTCCATGAAAAGCCTTTCCCTGATCCTCCTTCTTCCTTCTCACTGCCAAAGCCAGTTTTTTGTGATCCAGAAGGAGAGCCAACTCGACAGAATCCAATAGAACCTTTTGTAGTGCCGCCTCTACCTCCGGGCAGAAAATTTTCTCTCCGTTTGGCAGAACCAGAACGTCCTTGATCCTTCCCAGAATATGGATCCGGCCTTTCTCGTCAAGGGAAGCCAGGTCACCGGTATGAAGCTCTCCATGAATCAGTTTTTCTTCTGTTTTGTCCGGCAGATCATAATAACCTTGCATCATACAGGGGGTTTTCAACAGCAATTCTCCCTCTTCTGTGATTCGAAAAGAGGTATCCGGACAGGGGACAAAACCATAAGGGTCACTGTCCTCGATACTGATTGCCACGCCGCTCGATGTCTCCGTCAGACCATAGCCAAAGCGCAGGTGAATTCCTTTTTTTAAAACTCCATTCACGAGGTCCGGATCGCAGGGACCGGCACCAACCAAGACCATCCGAAGTTCCGGATTCAGGACATCCGCCTGCAGGAAGAGGCCAAGCAATGTCGGTACACAGGTCAGAATGGTTGGTTTATATTTGCCGCAGTCTGTCAGAAGGCCGCGAAGGCCTGTTCCAAGGTCGATCTCTGCTCCCTGAGTCAGGGGCCAGAGGAAGGCACAGACGAATCCGAAAACATGGTTGAGAGGGAGGACCGAAAGAAGACGGTCTTCTTTCTGGCAGGGCAGCATAGACTGTCCGTTCCAGGCGGCCCGAAGCAGGCTCTCCTGAGTCAGAACAACCGCTTTACCCCGATTGGTCGTTCCGGAAGTATAGAAGAGAAGGGCTCCGGGATAATAGGGCCCACGTCTCTTCTCCCACTCCTTCTGCACATGATGCCTCGGTCGGCTGGGATCGGAAAGGACGGTCATGCAGCCGGCCGTCACGGAAGCCAGAAGATTCAGAATCCAGTTCAGGTCCGTTTTCCCGGTCAGTAAAACAGTCCTTCCGGCTTCCATCCGGATGGCCGGTGGAAAGTCCCCGGCTGTCGCTTCATCAAGGATTCTTTCCTTCCGTCTTACGACTTCGTCCCGAAGTTCCCGATAGGTAAGATGTGACTCCTTCTCATCCGGTGAGAAACGAAGGGCGATCCGGTCCGGACAGCTTTCTGCCATATGATCCAGAAGCTCCTGAAATGAATGAAAAAACGGATCCATATCTGTCTCCTCCCTGACAAAAAGAAAGACGGATTGGGAAGAGGATCCGCATCCGTCCGTATCTGTCGATGACTTATAAGTTGGTTATCATTGATCTATAACTACAACCTATATAACTATAGCATGATCCATCTGATCTGTCATTCGTCATTTTGTCAAAATTTTAACGATGATTTTCGTGAAAAACGACCGTGCTTTCTCTGTTTACCTTCCTGACTGTGAATGTTAAAATATTATCGATCTTTGGAACTGTTTCGAACGATTTTGGTTTCCTTCAATGTCTATAAAAAAGCGGTCTTCGACTTAGCTTAATGACATGAAGCGGAAGCCCTTTCCGACGCAAACGGTTCATTTAATAGCAGCACATATGGAGGTTATTATGAAGTTTGATCCGAATACCAAGATCTGTATCATCGGTGGCGGCCCTGCAGGACTTTCTGCCGGCATGTATCTCGAGAAAAAGGGTTATGAGAATTACACCATCCTGGAAAGAAATGGCTGGGTTGGCGGTAAATGCCATTCTCCGGAGTACAACGGCAGGAGATATGAGATGGGTGCCATCATGGGTGTTCCTTCCTATTATGCCGTACATGATGTTGAGGAATTCTGCGGAATCACGCATGACGGTCCGAAACTGAACCGAGATTATAAGAACCTGAAGGGCGATGTCATTCATCCTTTCGATCCCAAGAAAAACCCTCTGCAGATTCCCAAGCTTATGAAGATGAAGAAACAGGTCAAGGAACTCGGACGTATCCTCGAGACCAAGTACAAGGGTTATGATGTCAATGGACACCGCGGTGTTGCCCAGGGACGTTATGACGGCTGGGACTGCACACCCAACCGGAACAAGGTCGAGGGTGAAAACGAGAATCTGAAGGATCTGGCTCTTCCTTTCAGTGAATTCTGTAAGAAGAATGGTGTCGAGTTGACACAGGATATCTGGGTCGGACCTTTTACCTCCTTCGGATATGGCTACTTCGATGAGATTCCTGCTGCTTATGTCTTAAAGTATCTGGATTTCCAGACCTGCATGAACTTCGTTAATATCAACCTCTGGACCTGGAAGAACGGAACCCAGTCCATCTGGGAGAGCCTGAACGATCATCTGAAGCATCCGGCACTTCTCAATATGAAGATTGAAAAGGTAGAGAGAAAAGACGGCAAGGTCTATGTTACCGCCAATGGCGAGACCACAGAATATGACAAGCTGATCGTTACTGCTCCTCTCCAGTTCTTCGGTGACTATGCAGATATCCGTGAGGATGAGAAGTCTCATTTCGACAAGATCGATTACGAGCGCTACGACACCATGGCAGTTACCACCACACCGGAGAACCATCCGGAGATCTCCTACTATATCTTCGAGAATATGACACCGGAGCGTCTTGGGCATCTGATGGTTTACTACAGAAGATGGAGAGATGACATCAATCAGCCGATCGTAACTTACACCCTTCGTAAGCATAAGGGAGGCCCTGAGCTTGATTATGAGAAGACCAAGAAGGTCGTTCTGAATGATCTGAAAGAGATGCATAATCCCGCTGAGGAAGTCATCAACGAGGGCAAATGGTACTACTTCCCGCATGTATTCTCTGAGGACTATGCAGCCGGCTGGTACGACGATGTCGAGGCAATGCAGGATAAGTATGATACCTTCTATGCAGGCGAGATCATGTCCTTCGGCGATATGGATGAGACCGCTGAATACTCCAGAGAACTGGTAGAGCGTTTCTTCTAAGTCTTCCTGACCACATGATATAAAAATAAAGTAGGGCATCGCATCTTGCGGTGCCTTATTTTCAGTCACGATGGGAAATGCAGAAAAAGTCTTCGCATTGGTCTGTATTTTTCCATATCGTTAGAAAGAGAAATCTATGGCATTTTATAAGAATAAATATGATGTCATCGTCATCGGCGGTGCCCTGGCCGGCATGAGCTGTGCCATGAAGCTGGCCTCCGAGGGGAAGGACGTTCTGGTTCTGGAACGGCACAATCTGCCGGGCGGAATCGCAACCTCCTTTGTCCGTGACGGCATTGAGATCGAAGCCACCTTACATGAGATGATGTCCATCGGAAGCCAGAAAGATCCACTCTTCATCCGCCAGTATCTGGATGAAATGAAGGTTTGTATCGACTGGCTCAGGGTTCCGGAGGCCTATGTCTTCGTTTCCCCGGAAGATCATATCGATATCGAACTTCATGCCGGCAGACGCCCGGACGGAAGCTGGATCTGCGCCGACGAAATTGAGGCTCAGTATCCGGGATCCCGTGATGATGTCAATAAGCTCCTGGAGGTCACAAAACAGGTCTATGAGTCCGTTCTCTATCTGAACGAACACAGTATCTCAAAATTCGAGACCTTAAAGAATCACGAGGCACTGGCAAAGACGGCCGGCTATTCTGCGAAAGAAGTCATTGATAAGATCTGTCCCAATATGAAGAAGGAAGTAAAGCAGATCCTGTCGGCCTACTGGATCTATGTCGGTCAGCCCCTGTCCACTATGCCCTTTACCATTTATTCCTTCCTCATGGCTGATTATCTCCTGGGCGGCTCTTATGTCGCACGCGGCTTCTCCCATGAGATGTCCGTTGCCATGGCGGAGCGCTGCATACAGCTTGGCGTTCAGATGGAATTCGGTCAGAATGTTGATAAGATCCTCGTGAAAAATGGCCGGGTCTATGGTGTCCGGACGGCCCACGGCGAAGAGATCCACTGCGATTACATCGCCAGTGCTCCCTATCCCAATACCGTCTATGGCAAAATGATCGAACCCCAGTCAGAAGTCCCGGCAGCCGCCAGAAAGTATGCCAATGCCATGCCGATGTCCGTTTCCTGCTTCTCTGTCGTGCTTCTTCTCGATGCCAGACCGGAGGATCTCAATATTCATGCCTACTCCGTCTTTTCTGCAGACAGCTCTATGGACACGGACAAGTTTTGGGAACAAGGAAAAAGACTTGGCAACTGGGACTTTCTGACCACGATCTGCTTGAATTACGCGAATCCGGATTGTGTACCGGATGGCATGACCTCGCTTTCCATCACCAATCTGCCCCTGCCGGAATGCTTTGACGGTGTAAATGCGGATAACTACTTTGAAACCAAGGACCGGATCGCCGGACAGATGATCGATCAGGTATCCAAACGGCTTGGTGTCAATTTAAGAGATCATATCTATGATATCGAAATTGAGACCCCCGTCACGATTTCCCACTATACCAGCGACTATAAGGGCGGTATCTACGGTTATCAGCATTCCATGGACAACTCTGTCGTTGCCCGTCTGGAAGACGTTGATAAGGAAATGTATATCAAAGGTCTCGTCGGCTGTGCCAGCCACCAGTTAGTCGGCGACGGTATGGCATGTAATATCAATAACGGTAAGATCGCAGCCAAGATCATTCTGGATGAGATGCAGAAAGAAAGGAAGGCCTGAGCATGAAAGTCAATGGATTTTTAAAAGATGTCACAGGCGCCAACCGCGTCATCAAAGCCAGAAGACAGCTGATTCAGAGTGGAAGCCCTGAGAACCTCTATAAGGATCATATCCGGGAGGTTGCAGAGGAAGTTCATCCCAATAAGACCCATGTCCGGATCACCAAAGTCGAAGAAGTCTCCCCGACTGCCCGGAAGTTCACCTTTGTTCCGGAAGACGGTGATACGCTTCCCCCTTTCTATGCAGGCCAGTACTGTTCGATTGACCTTAAGGTAAAGGATGAAGAAAGTGGCAAAACGACTGTCACCACCCGGCCCTACTCCATTTCATCGGCCCCTTATCAGGCCAGACAGGGAGAGAAATCCTTTTTCGAACTGACCATCCGAAACGGCCGCCCCGGTCAGGGCTTTATCAGCAGCTATCTCTATGAAAAAGCTCATGTCGGCGATCACTTTACGGTCCATCTGCCTTTCGGACAGTTCCACTATGAGCCCCTGCGGGATGCAAAACATATCCTGGCTCTGGCCGGCGGTTCCGGAATCACGCCTTTCTACTCCATGGCTCAGGAAATTGCTCACGGAAGTCTGGATTGTGATCTCACGATCCTTTATGGATCCCGTGACCGAAAGGATATCATTCTGGTCGATGAGCTCTCGAAGATCGAAGCAGAATGCGACAGAGTCCGCTTTATTAACGTCTTGTCCGATGATCCGGACTATGATGGTGAGAAGGGATTCCTTTCCCGGGATCTGATTGAGAAATATTCTTACGGAAAACCGTCGGATGGAGAGACCAGTTACTTTGTCTGCGGTCCTCTGCCGATGTACAACTTCGTAAGCGGTGAGTTAAAAGCGCTGAATGTCCCGGCCAAACGAATCCGGATGGAAGTCTTCGGTGCGCCTCGAGATATTACGAAAGCCAGTGGTTACCGAATCCGAAAGGCAGAAAAAGACCTTCCGGTAAATAGCGAGATTGCTCCTTATCCTGAGGATCAAACCGAAACGATTTACCATCTGACCGTACTCCGCGGTCTGGAAAAAACGGTCATCGACGCTCTCTCAACAGAGCCTCTGGCTGTATCTCTGGAACGTGCCGGTATTCCCAATCAAACCCGCTGCAGAAGCGGTGCATGCGGCTATTGCCGATCCAAATTGATCGAGGGAGAAGTTTTCGTCCCGGACGCTGGGGACGGAAGACGTTATGCCGATAAGAAATTCGGCTATATCCACGCCTGCTCCACCTTCCCTCTCGGAGACTGCACGATTCAGATCATCATTTCTTAAGAAAATGGGCCTGGCTTCCTGCTTAGCATTTGAAGTTTGCCTATAAAAAGAGCCCTGGCTTCCTGCTTTGCATTTGAAGTTTGCCTATAAACAGAGCCGTAATTCTGGTGGATCACCAGAGTTACGGCTTCTTTTCTTACAAGAATCCTACAAGAATTACCATGTCAAATGTCAGGTTCTACATCACCGGTCTTCTTCGCTGCCACGAAGACTTCCCTTCTTCACATTCTCTTTCAGGATTTCTTCCGTCAGACGGTAAAGCGTCTGCGAGGCTTCGCGAGTTCTCTTCTGCCTGCCTTCCACCTGATCGACAGAGACACCATGTTCCTTCCAGTCGCCTCCGTCATTCGAATTGTTGAGAAGGAGGGGCTGGAGATTGTCCATGGCCCTTGCGAATCGTGCCTCAGGTGTTTTAGCTTCCTCAAATTCCTCAAAGAGATCCGAAAAAAAGCTCTTCTGATCTTCCGGCAAAATGGAAAAAAGCCTTTCCTTCGCTGCTTCTTCCCGCGACTTCTGCGACTTCTTACCCTCTTCGTCATAGGCATAGGTGTCACCGGCATAGATTTCCACCAGATCGTGAATCAGACAGAGAAGGATCGTGTGGCCTTTATTGATCTTTTCATCCGAATACTCTGCAAGGACTGCCGCCATCACTGCCATATGCCAGGCATGTTCCGCATCATCCTCTCTCCTGCCATGACCGGTCAAATGGGTCTGACGAAGGACATTTTTCTCCTGATCAATTGCAAGAGCAAATTCCAGCTGCCGGCGCAGCCGCTCCGGAAGGTCCTTGGGCAAATTGGCCTTGATTTCGATTTCCTCTGACATGATTTACCAGCCTCCTCAATCTGCCTTCTGACTCTTATAAAGAAGATCCATCTTCATTTCGTAATAAGCCGGGCTCATATCCAGATAGTGGACATGGGGATTCTCAAACCGCTTCTCGGATGCCCAGATCTCATGATCCAATTGATCCTTGACATAAGTCTGGATCTCTTTCAGATCTCTCTCCGGGAAGGTTCTCTTGCCGTCTTTGATGACCTGAACCTGAAGTTCCTTGGCCGTACAGCCTTCAAAGCACAGGTTCTTCCAAGGCTTTCTGGAATCTACATAACGATATGGTTTGCTAAAGTCCGGAGTCTCATCCTCCATGGTGATGAGATCTGCCACCGCCTTCTTGTCCTGGTCATAGATCCGGAAGACCTTCTTTCTTCCGGGATTGGTGATCTTCTCAACCGTCTCGGAGATCTTGATCTTCGGAATCTTTACACCGTCGTGCTCAACTTCGGAAATCTTATAAACTGCACCAAAGACCGGGTTGGACTCTGCCGTGATCATGCGTTCACCGACTCCGAAGCTGTCAAAGCAGCCGCCCTGAGAAATGATCGAAGAAATCGTATATTCATCCAGGCTGTTTGATCCGACGATAATGGCATCTTTGAGATCTGCATCATCCAGCATCTTCCGCATCTTCTGTGACAGATAAGCCAGGTCGCCGGAATCGATCCGGACACCTTTTAAGCGCTTGCCCATAGGCTCCAGCACTTCTTTTGCTACCCGGATGGCATTGGGCATACCGGATTTTAAAACATTATAAGTATCAACCAGGAGAATGCAGTTATCCGGATAGGTTTCTGCAAATTCCTTGAAGGCGGTATATTCATCCTCCTGATACATGACCCAGCTATGAGCCATGGTTCCGTTGACCGGAATATGGAACATCTGACCGGCGAGAACGGTTGCTGTTGAACCGGCACCGCCGATGTAAGCAGCTCTGGCCCCATAGACCGCCGCATCCATATTGTGCGCCCGGCGGGCGCCGAAATCCGAAACGCCTCTGCCATCGGCCGCACGAACGATTCGGCTGGCCTTGGTGGCGATCAATGACTCATGATTGATCAGGGCCAGAATTGCCGTCTCGATCAACTGGGCATCCAGAAGCGGCGCATGAACAGTCAGGATCGGCTCATTAGGATACATGATGGTTCCTTCGGGAAAAGCGAAGACGTCCCCATGGAAACGATAATTTCTAAGCCACTCCAGGAAATCCTTCCGATAAATATGAAGCGATTCCAGATAAGCAATATCCTCATCCGAAAAATGCAGATGCTCGATATAATCCACCACCTGCTCCAGGCCGGCGAAAATCGCATATCCGCCCTGATCCGGATTATGGCGATAAAATACGTCGAATGTGACCGTCGTATGATCGTCTTTATATTTAAAGTATCCGTTCGCCATGGTCATCTCATAGAGATCCATGACCATGGAGAGGTTTCTGGCATCTGACTGACTTGTCATAATCTTCCTTCCTTTCACGATTCGTCATCGTTGTCTTTCACATGATCTATGCATTTTTGCTCTTAGCAGTAAAATGACACCCTCTTGGCAGCTCTGCTAATTCCTGATTCCGCTTTTCGTTTTGCTTCGTGCCTTCCGTCAGGTCCTTCCTGTCTTCCTCACCGCAAATATCCATGCCCAGGACCCGCCGTATCCGGTAAATCTCACTGACCATCTCCAGCAATTCCTCTTTCGACATATTTCCTTGCGACCAGTTGCATCTGGCATCTTCGACTCGAAGCACATCCTTATCGATGGAAATATAGACCGGGAGGTCATATGCATGATCCTTCCTCTGGTCTATATTTTGTCCACTCGGATAACATTCAATGATCGAAGGAGAATGATCCGGACTCTGGTCTATATTTTGCCCACTCGGATAACATTCAATGATCAAAGGAGAAAGATCCGGCCTTCGCTT
Source organism: Lachnospiraceae bacterium (assembly GCA_029100405.1). Taxonomy (GTDB): domain Bacteria; phylum Bacillota; class Clostridia; order Lachnospirales; family Lachnospiraceae; genus Lachnocurva. The sequence goes on from JAQXPG010000130.1 coordinate 17,026, forward strand.
CAAAGAATTCCTGCCAGGCTTTAGTCCCTCTTCTTTCAAAAGAAGAGGATCCATGCCAATCATCGTGATCTTCAAAAGTCCGGGGACTTTTTCCCAGGCCTTCCTGACCCAGCCACCGCAAGACAAGATATCTCCAAAGGCCGGTTCTTTGGAATCCGGATGATTGTCAAACAGGATCAATTCAAAGGGCTGATCCTCTGGCAGCTTTTGCAGGAAGAAAAGTGTCAGGTAATGGTAGTTCCCGGAATCCAGAAAATGAATCCCCTCCGGCCCGATCCCGGTCAGGCGGGACTTAATCTCTTCTTCTGCGATCTCATCACAATAACAATCCGTGCCGCTGATATCCTGGCAGTCAATCAGAGGACGTGTCAGAGGCA
>JAQXPG010000131.1 GCA_029100405.1 Lachnospiraceae bacterium
ATCGCCTACTTTCAATCCTTTACAAATACCTATGGTGATCCCAAGCGTCTGAAGGGTCTATATTTGGAGACAATCAATCGTCCGGAAATCGTGATCCTATCCATCGGCACCCGCCCGGACTGCCTGTCCGATGAAATCCTCCAAATGCTTATCGAGCTTTCCGAAATCAAGCCGGTATGGGTTGAGTTGGGGCTGCAGACGATCCATGAGAAGACAGCACAGAGAATCCACAGAGGCTATCCCCTTCCGGTTTTTGAAGATGCAATGCAAAAGCTGAAAGCCGCCGGACTGACGGTCATCGTGCATGTGATCATGGGGCTTCCCGGAGAGACACATGAAGATATGTATGAGACCATACGATATCTTTCGAATCTTGAGCCAAGACCTGATGGTATCAAACTGCAGCTATTGCATGTTCTGAGGGGGACTAAACTGGCGGACGAATATCAGGCGGATCCCTTTCACATCATGACACTAGAGGAATACACCGAGGTTTTGGTTCACAGCCTTCAAATACTGCCTCCGGAGATCGTCATTCACAGGCTCACCGGCGACGGGCCGAAAAATCTCCTGCTTGAGCCGAAGTGGAGTGCGAATAAGAAAAAAGTTCTAAATACTTTGCATCAGGCAATCCGGGAAGCAAAGAGGTGACCCCTGACTGCTCTCTCTGAGACCTGCGCCGTTACCTCATTATATTTTTGCGGATATCCGCATTTTTTTAATGTATCTTTAAAGAAGAACTGACTAAACTCAGGTGTCCAGAGTTCCTTTCAAAACCCGAGGCTTAAATACCACTTGTGGTCCACTGGAGCACAAGTTATGAATTCTCCCGGACAAAAAATAACTTCTGGTCAAATGGACCAGAAGTTATCAATAGTTATACCAATTTATATCGCACCAACTACGTTTTGACTAAAAACGATTATTTTTGACTAGATTTTAGTCAAGAGGAATCCCGAAAAAGCAGGTTTTTTCGGATCCTCGTTGACTTCACAATCATTTTTGTTGACTAATTCATTGACTAAAAGCCAACTTCCTTGACTAAATCTACTCTACAAGAAACCATTCTGCGTGAACTGCACTTCCGCGAACATCGACGATTTCTTCTTTTTTCATTTTCTGAAGAAGATTAGAAAGCTTCTTATTATCTTTTATTTTAATATATCTTCATCCAAAAGAAACTGTTCTATTCCAAGATAGACGATCCCATTTTCATCCTGCCATGGTTTAAGATAATCCCTCACAACCACAATTTTACTGAAAGAATCAGGTATACGCTTCAAAGATGCGATTTCCTGCTCTTTCTTCTCCGGGTCAGCAATCGATAAGGCCGACTGTATATAGAATCGTTTTTTGCCCTTATTAACAACAAAATCCACTTCAAGCTGTTTACGGATTTTCTTTCCAGCAGAATTTTTCGTGTTGTATTCTACCACCCCGATATCAACATCCATGCCCCTTCGGATCAGATCATTGTACAGCACATTTTCCATAATATGTGTTTCCTCTAATTGTCTGAATCCTAATCTGGCATTTCTAAGTCCCAGATCCGTATAATAATACTTTGCCGGTGTTCCGATATATTTTCTGCCTTTAATATCATAACGAACAGCCTTTTCAATCAGGAATGCTTCCTCAAAATAACCGATATATTTTTCAATCGTTTCAGACCCAATAGCAATCTGTCTCTCACTCTTAAAAGTGTTAGAAAGCTTGGTCGGATTGCTAAGCGAGCCAATTCCAGACGCCAGAATGTCCAGAAGAATCGACAACACGGCGGCATCATTCTTTATTTCGTGGCGTTCCAGGATATCTTTAAAATAAGTCCTGTCGAACAGGTCTTTCAAATACCGGCTCTTTTCTTCATGTGTTTCAAGCGATGTGACAAAAGGCATACCGCCATAAGTATAGTAATCCTGCCAGGCACCGCGTTTATCGCCTTTGTACTCACGATAGAATTCTGCAAAAGAAAGAGGATACACCCGTATCTCATCGCCTCTGTCTCTAAACTGCGTCAGGATATCGGAAGACAGCATTCTGGAATTGCTTCCGGTCACATACACATCTGCATTTTTCATTTGCATAAAACCGAGGACAACATCGATAAAGGATATCTTGGCATCGGGGTTATCTACATAAGGGTTTTGTATTTCAGCAACAAACTGAATCTCATCGATAAAAATATAATATTTTTCCCCATCAGCAACCATCCGGTCCCTTACATATTTATCAAGTTCGATTGGATTACGATACTTTGCATTTTCCCAAATATCCAATGCCAAAGCTATGATATGATCCTCATGAATTCCTTCCCTTATAAGCCAATCACGGTATAGCTGAAAAAGCAGGACAGATTTTCCGCTTCGGCGAAGCCCTGTTATGATCTTAATCCGCCCATTGTCCTTTTTCGATATGATCTTGTTCAGATACTGCTCTCTCGGATACATGCGCTGTTTCCTCATTATATTTTTGCGGATATCCGCATTTTTTTCACGTATATTATACCGTTTATTCTGCTGCACCATCAAGATCATTCATGATAATTTTGCGGATATCCGCATTTTTTTAATATATCTCTAAAGAAGAACTGATTAAACTCCTGACTTCAGAAGTTCACTGATTAGATTATAGCCCGCAAACCCGCATGGTTTGCGGATAATTTTTGTCAATATTTTGTATTTAATATATGGCGTATTCTAGTGTATTGTGGTATAATAAAGGGTACGGAGGATGCACCTATGTATCTTTATCAGCAGAAGAAACCCAACGGCGACGT
>JAQXPG010000132.1 GCA_029100405.1 Lachnospiraceae bacterium
GAAGCAAGAGGAAAGAATCGATTGATCAGAAGGAGGCCTGGAAGAAATGCCGAAAGCAACGATTCTGGTGGTGGAAGATGATGCATCGGTGCAGAATCTGATCACCACAGCTTTGAAAATGTATGGCTATGACACGCTTACGGCCGGAAGCGGACAGAACGCAGTTATGCAGGCGGCAAGCCACAGTCCCGATGTGATTTTTCTGGATCTGGGACTTCCGGATATGGATGGTGTGGAAGTGATCCGGAAGGTGCGGAGCTGGTCTGAACTTCCCATCATTGTGATCAGTGCAAGAAGTGAGGAAGCGGATAAAATTGAAGCGCTTGATGCTGGCGCGGATGATTATCTGACAAAGCCTTTTTCTGTGGAGGAACTTCTGGCCAGGCTCCGTGTGTCCCTGCGGCGGCTTCCTTTCTTGAGACAGGCGGCAAAGGAGTCACCGGTATTCACGAACGGAAGTCTTGTCATTGATTATGCGGCGGAGACCGTAACGTTGGATGGAAAAGAGCTTCATCTGACACCGATCGAATACAAGCTCATTACCTTGCTTTCTCATAATGAAGGCAAGGTTTTGACCTATTCTTATATCACGAAGGCAATCTGGGGTGAGTCCGCGGAGAGTGAGATGGCATCTCTTCGTGTTTTCATGGCAAATCTTCGAAAAAAGCTGGAAGACAAGGAAGGATCGCAGCACTTTATCCAGACCCATATCGGCATCGGTTATCGGATGCTGAAGGTGGAGGGGTAGAGACCGCCGATCTCAGATGGAATGCGTTCGATACTACAGGACATGATCCTTACTGGGGCGGATCCTGCGCTTACGCAAGAAAGCCATTGCAACGAGCCATTTTGTCTGGGCTCATGCGGGTGACTGATTCTACGACTTACGCAAAGCAATAGGCCAGGCGACTTTTCATGAAAGAGCATCAGGACCTGCTAGGCTTACGCAAAATAGGCAGGACTTGGGCCAGGACAATACTTAGGAACATAAGGCTGCCACCGAAGATTTCCCTACCTGTCATGGCCTGCCCAAGAATGATCCAGCCGGAAATTGCTGAGATCACAGATTCCAGGCACATGAGAAGGGAAGCAAGCGCAGGGTTTAAATTTCTCTGTCCAATGATCTGCAAGGTGTAGGCGATGCCACTGGAAAAAACGCCGACGTAGAGGAGTGAGGGCCCTGCCGCCAGGATGCCGGAGAGCGTCGGGCGCTCGAAGATCAGCATCAGAATGCCCGATTCGATGGCGACAACGAAGAACATCAGACAGGAAAGCACAACGCCCCGGCAGCGCATGGACCAATAGTCGATGGTCAGGATCTGAATCGCAAAGAGAAAGGCACAGATCAGGACCTGAATGTCGCCCGGCGTGAAACCGACGCCCGCTTTCCCTGCCAGGCAGAGAAAATAGAGACCAGTCAGAGAGAGAATGGCGCAGAACCAGATGTAAGGGCGAACTTTCCTCCCCAGGAAGAGACCGAGGATGGGCACTAGAATGACATAGAGTGCGGTCAGGAAGCCGGCCTTGGCAACGGTGGTGTTTCCGATGCCGAATTGTTGGAAAATAGTTGCTGCAGCAAGGGCGGTTCCTGAGATCAGGCCACCCTTCAGTTCTGCCTTGGTCACCGGGCCGATTTTGTAAGACAGAGATGACTCGGAGCTTTCTGACCTTTTGGAAGATAGAGATGACTCTGAGTTTCTTGAGCTTTTGGAAGCCAGAGATGACTCTGGGTTTTCTGAACTTTTGGAAGACTGGGTGAAATCCTCGGGCTGGGCGGAGTCTTTCGCATCCTTTCGGTGGCTGATCTTCTCGACTATGATAGCTACCGGGATCAGGAAGATCGCGCCGATAAAACTTCGAATAGAAGAAAAAGTCAGTCCACCTACATACTCGGCGCCGATTGACTGCGCTACAAATGCCGTTCCCCAAATCAGGGAGGCACAGAATAAAATAAGGGATCCCTTGAGCTGACTGGCAGGCGCCTTCTTTGCAGGCCTTTCTTTCCTCCTGAGGGCTTCGCCGTTGGTGTCAAAACTGAGTTCTTTCCTTACAGGTGGTTCAGATAAGTTTTCTGATGGTATCATTTCTTTTGACATGGCTATCTTTCTTTCGATGCTTTCTAGCTCTGTTGCAATCAGATGATGTCAGATGTAAAAATCCATTAACAACAACCATATGTGATCGCTACGGATTGCTCCATTGCTAGGTAGTTCTTGCAATTCTTGTTAAATTATAGCAGAGTTTGAATGTCGAGATGGGGTGTTTTTATAGTTTCAGCTTGTTAGCGTCTTGATGTCTGATCTGAGCATCTCAATGCTGAAATGATTGCCGGGATATACAATCAGCGATTTTGAGAAAATCAGCAAAATATAATTGTGGAATTTGCAGAGAACAGGCAAAACAAAAGTCACGATTTTGCGGGAAACAAGTTCATAGGCATGGAATACCTGTTCTAAGCCTGGAATATTCGATATACAGATTCTTTTTGAAATGATGCGTGTTTATGACCTTCAGATGCCTGATTTCAGGGCTAAATATTCGATATACAAATTCTTTTTGAAATGATGCGTGTTTTTTAGGCATTTTCATAGCATGAAATCAAAAAGATTTTGTATATCGAATATTGGAGCCATAAATGACTGCTTTGCACTCGCATAAAGCGCATGATTTTAAAAAGATTTTATATATCGAATTTGAGTGTTCTGAAGGATCGTCTTGCGATCATTTCAAAGCGCATGATTTTAAAAAGATTTCGTATATCGAATTTTGGCATTTATTCCTAGGCCATCATATCATGCCAGGCTGGACTTTGCGTAGAAAGCTTTTCATCATTCGTATCGACAATTGGGATAATAAGCAAAAATTTACATCCCCCCTGGTAAAACAAAGGGGATGTAATGAAAAAATATTTATGCTTTAAAAAATATGTATGTTTTAAAAATAGTAATGCTTTCCTTCATCTGGATTCAATCAAGAGGTATCTCTGAATCTTCTCTTCAACAGTTTCCAGGTCTAAAGGTCGTTCCGCGGTTTCGTAAGTGCAAATCAGGTTATCATCCGGCAATATGGTATTTTGCAGATATAACTCCATTTTTTCATGGTATTGCTGTCGATAACGTGCATCATCGATTTTTCCCCAGTGCTCCCAATAAATGATTTTATGGTCATAAGGCCGAAGAATTGTGAAATCCGGATGAATCTTCTGCTGCCCGAAACATAATTCTTGTTCGTAACGATAAGGAATTTGATGCGTAAGCAATAGTTGTGCGATTAACAGCTCGGATTTTGATCTCACAATTTCTCCATTGGAAGTTCGATGTGGCTTGGAAATCGGATAGGAGTTCCCCTCAAAGTGAGCTTCTTCCCATTTTACCTCATTCTTTTGGCCCTGATGCAACAATGCAAGCTGTCTGGATGAGGCTAAATGCTGAGAAAATACTGCAAGATGATTGTGACGCGGATGACGAAGCAGGCATGAAAGGCCATATTTTTCTGAAGCAATATCCTTGAGTTCGGCCTCCGCCTGACCCTTCTGCAGTAATGCAAGAGCCAGATCTTTTTCTTTTCTTGGCAGATATCTGGTTTTACCTTCTTTGATATACCAACGCTCGATGGGTGAAGCCTTACTGTTACTTGCCCAAATCAATTTCCCAGGCGGAGAAGAGCGCACAAGCTCTTGTAACTCCTTCTCACGTTTTTCAAGTGTTGCGATTCTGAATTCTGCGGCCTCATAGATTGTCATAGACTCCTCCCCATAATTTTGCGCGAGATACGTATCCCAGGTATCTCTTGCTGCTTGCCCGCAATGCCACGTTGCATACCGCTTTCCTTCTTTTTTTCATGAAAAAGAAGACTTGCTGCTCGCCTGCAATTCTACGTTGCATGTCCTGCTTTGAAAAAGATCTGATCAAATAGTACGGACTGGCATGTGACTTATGTTGACACCCTTTCTGCCCTGCCACAATTATAGATATGGACTCTATTTTACATGGAAATATAGACCGAGAGTATTAAGAGTTTCTGAAAAGAAAATTAGCTAATTGTAAACAAGGAGAAAATCCTTGCTGGTATATTAACAAATCATAAACTGAGAGGAATCTTTTGCTGTATTCCCAAGTATTTCCAATAGGAAGCCTGTTTCGAGGAAGAATGATTGCCTGGAAAGCCTGCTTTCGAGGAAGAGTAATTGCCCGGGAAACCAGCTTTCTAGGAAGAATGATTGCCTGGGAAAACTGCTTTCGAGGAAGAACAATTGCCTGGGAAACCTGCTTTCTAGGAAGAATGATTGCCCGGGAAGATCGTTCTTTGGGAAATATCATTCCCTTGGATCACTGAAACAAGGATCATTGTCCGAGCGTTCTCAATTCCTGGGCCATCTCAATATCGTCTGCCGTAACACGCATATTTGCCTCAATTGGAGTTTCGCCGGGTTTCTCTACGCGGATATCGATGACGGTTCCTTCCGGAAGCCCGCTAAAGAGGACATTTTGGAGAAATGCTGCCATCTTAGGATGATTGCCCTCAAATTTTTTCTTTAACTGCATAATTTTAAAAATGGATGTTGGATTCACTGCCATGGATCTCCTTCTTTCTGTTCTTCGTTTATCTTATTTCATTTTCCATTAATAGTTTATTTTCCGCAAAGCGGATATCAGATTGCAGGCTGGTAGTCAGGACTGTATTTCTAAAATGATCCACTACATTCCTAAGCCGTTAGCTTCGATTTCCCGGATCGTTGTATAAACCCGTGCCAATGGAAGACCAACAACATTATAATAATCGCCGGAAATTCGATCAATGAACTTTCCGAAACTTCCCTGGATGCCATAAGCACCGGCCTTGTCCATAGGTTCCGAACCATCGGCATAAGAGCGGATTTCCTCTTCCGACATAGGAATGACATGAACATCTGTCTTCTCATGGAAGGTGATGAATTTTAGACTTGTCCGGCGATCTTGTTTTTCGTCAAATTCTAGCATACTGCTGCTGGATTGAGGAATGCCTTCTTTCGCCAACGGAAGCCGTCCATTTGACATCTGATTTCTCGCTTGATCTTTGCCCCCGGGGATGACAAGTGTTACGCCTGTGAATACCTGGTGATACCTCCCTTCAAGCATTTGGATCATCTGA
>JAQXPG010000133.1 GCA_029100405.1 Lachnospiraceae bacterium
TGTTTTGCATTATTATACATTTGAATCCTCTTCTATTCAAGGTTGAATTGCACATAAAATTTATATTTATTCTCAACAAATTGAATATATTTTCACTTGCACATCTTCACCTGATGGTGTATATTCTTCGTAAACAAGCGAGAAAGTCGAAAGTTGATCACTTTGGCAAGGCTCGCATCGGTTTATATTTATCCAATCAGGTAGGAAAAGAAAAGAGGACGAACTATGGCTAAGGAAAAAGTAATTCTGGCATATTCCGGCGGACTTGATACAACAGCAATCATTCCGTGGCTGAAAGAAACTTATGACTACGATGTCATCTGCTGCTGTGTGGACTGCGGACAGGAAGAGGAGTTGGACGGACTGGAAGAGCGTGCCAAACTTTGCGGTGCTTCCAAACTTTATATCGAAGACATCTGTGATGAGTTCGCGGATGACTATATCGTCCCCTGCGTGATGGCGGATGCCGTTTACGAAAATAAATACCTCCTCGGCACATCGATGGCTCGTCCCGGCATTGCAAAGAAGCTGGTTGAGATTGCACGGAAAGAAGGCGCGACCGCGATCTGTCACGGCGCGACCGGTAAAGGCAATGACCAGATCCGTTTCGAGCTCGGCATCAAGGCCCTGGCTCCGGATATCAAGATTATCGCCGCTTGGCGAGATCCCCACTGGACCATGCAGTCCCGTCAGGAAGAGATCGACTACTGCAGGGCGCATGGCATTGACCTTCCCTTCTCGGTTGACCAGTCTTACAGCCGTGACCGGAACCTCTGGCATATCTCTCATGAAGGTCTGGAACTTGAGGATCCTTCCAAGGAGCCAAATTACGACCATCTCCTGGTTCTTACCACTCCCCCGGAAAAGGCTCCGGATGAAGCGGAATATGTCACTATGACTTTTGAAGCCGGCGTTCCGACCTCTGTGAATGGAAAAAAAATGAAAGTTTCAGATATCATCCGTGAGCTGAATCGTCTCGGCGGCAAGCATGGCATCGGTATCATTGATATCGTTGAGAACCGTGTTGTCGGCATGAAATCCCGTGGCGTCTATGAGACTCCCGGCGGAACCATCCTGATGGAAGCTCACAAGCAGCTTGAGGAGCTGATCCTTGACCGTGAGACCCTTGCAGTGAAGAAGGACATGGGCAACCGTCTTGCCCAGATCTGCTACGAAGGCAAATGGTTTACACCTCTCTGTGATGCCATTCAGGCTTTCGTAAAGTCCACACAGAAGTATGTTACCGGCGAAGTTAAGTTCAAGCTCTACAAGGGCAATATTATCAAGGCCGGCGAGACCTCTCCTTACTCTCTCTATAATGAATCTCTGGCTTCCTTCACAACCGGTGATCTCTATGATCATCATGATGCCAGCGGCTTCATCACCCTCTTCGGTCTCCCGCTGGTTGTAAGAGCCAAGAAGATGCAGGAAGTTGAAAAACTGCAGGGCAAGAAGACGGAGTGAAAATTGCCCGGGCAATGTATCCCTATTCAAAACAGAATATAAACATAAATCAGGGGCGTGAAAACACGTCCCTGATTTTTTCATTCATTCATCTGCCGGCTATGTCTTTCGCTGATACTTTTCAACTTTTCCGCATTCGCTTATCCAGCCTTTTCATTTACTGGTAAGTTGTAATTGTCAGAAGATAATACTCCTGCTGGTCAGAGAAGGCTTTCTCCATCTCATTGACATTCGACCATTTGAACGATACGGATGTACTCTCATCCATTGGAACCATGTATCGAAAGGTCTGAAGTACAGATGTAGCTCCTTCCAAGGTTTCCTTTGTTTTTACAGGCAATGTAGTTTTTTCATACGAGACCAGATCCAGGTCTTTCGGATCGATATCCCAAAAGCAGATCAGACTTTGCTTTGGCAGAGTCACTTCCATGGTTTCAGAATCCTGATCTTCGCTCTGACTATTTTTCTTACGATCCAGCTTCAGGCGAATCTCATACCTTGAAATATTTCCTTCATCGGAATGCTCTATCTTCTCCAGAGGATACTCTTT
>JAQXPG010000134.1 GCA_029100405.1 Lachnospiraceae bacterium
TGATTTCTCAAATTAAAAATAATGACGACGCCAAAAAATATGCGAAAATCTTTCTTCATCAGGATTCTCTGCCAGATGATCAGGCAAACACAATTCTTACTTATGCATTAATTCAGGAAATTAACGCTTTACAACAGAACGGACAATCGTTGGATTTGAGTGTGCTGAATAATACAAATAGTTCTGCTTATCAGGCGCTTCAAAAGAGTCTGCAGACTCAGATAGAAAATGCAATGACAGAATATTTGAATCCGAAAAAACAGGATTCGGTAGAAAAGGCTGTTCAAACATATGGACCAAAACTTGAGAAGCAAATCGATGATACGATTGCATCAAAGGTGAAAACTGAAGTCGAGAACGCTGACGCTTATAATACAATTCTTGGACAAGTTGAGGATGGAATTCAAAAACAATATCCGACGATGCCCGAACAGGATCGAAAGGATAATGCCGCACTGATCACGAAAACAGCGATCAAGAATGCAAATAAAGAAACCTTCACACAAGACTTTCTGAAGGGTGATTTTACAGCTTATTTAAAAGCTGCAACGGATACTCTTTCCGGTTTGCAGACCAAGGACAAAAACGCGCCGGGGATCACAAAGGCAGTAGCTGAAAATACAAAGCCTACGACGCGTGGATATGAAAAGATTAAGAGTGAGGCCGACCTGACGGAAGAGGATGCTGCATGGCTTGCAGCAACCGGAATGACCAAGACAGAATGGACTTACTTGTCCATATGGAGCCGTATTACCGATGATCCGGCTGCCAATACCGGTGCCGAATATCTGGTAAAATATAAGGCCTTCACGAAAAAATTCGCTATGCTCCAGACAGCTTACCAGAGTGTTCAGAGTAAGCTTGCAGAACTTTCCAATGGAGTAGATCAGCTGGATGCCGGAGCAAGTCAGCTCCTGGATGGAATCAGTAACCGTCTGGCTCCTGGTGTTCTGCAGCTTTATAAGGGTGCAGCAAAACTGGATGCGAACTCTGCGGCACTGAATAAGGGAGCTCTGCAGTTGTATGAGGGAGCAGGTCAGCTGGCAGATGGCAGCACAACGCTTTCCAATGGACTGGTTCAGTTCAATGATGAAGGCATTGCAAAACTTTCCGAGGCATTCACCGGAGAAGTTTCTCAGTTTGCGGATCAGCTGAAGGCTGTTGATGATGCCGGGAAGAACTATACTACATTCTCCGGAAAAGCAGATGATATGAATTCTTCTGTGAAGTTCATCATTGAGACCGATGAGATCAGTAAGGACGATAAGAAATAATTCAGCTCCAAGAAAAAACGGCCGCACGAAGATCGTGTGGCCGTTTTTTTCTGTCTATTGGGGACAGGATTTCTTGATAGGATGACACTTACCTTTGAAGTGCCAAATCGGACAGAAGAGAGTATAATAACTTTATCTCTGAAATCAGAAAAAATGATGTCCGGATGCTAATAAACATAGAATAAACATAGAAAGGCGGGAAAATCATATGTCTGGTTCCTTGGAAGAAGAAATGAAAAGCAATGCCGTTGATGAGCATATCAAGAGAAATCGTATGAGAGAGAAGAAGATCGAAGGCAGGAGACGGAGAAAAAAAGTCTTTACGACTTTGATTGTTATCGCTTTAGTCCTTATCATCGGTGGTGCTTTTATCAATCAATATGTGATCGGCCCCATGAAGAAAAAGGCTGCAAAGCAGATCGCAGTTTCCGCTTTCGAGCAGGCTCTGGAGCAGGCCGGCGTATCAGATGATGTGAAATCACAGGCAGAGCAGATCGTAAACTCTATGTCGGAGGAAGATCAGAAGAAGATCGAAACGATCATTGACCACCATTCCAATCCGGCGCAGGCTGCTAAGGCTATGGAGATCTATAAGTCTGAGGGTACTTCCGGCCTCAAGTCTTACGCCAAGGAGATCCTGACCGAGCAGGAGGAGAAGGAGATCAAGTCACTCTACGAGAAATATAAGGATGTTATCTATTGAAGAATATAAATGATCATAAGAATCCTCAGGATGACCTGAGAGGGATCCTTTCAAAATTGCAAAGTGGCGAACTCACCGTGGACGAAGCGGAACTTGCACTTCGAGAGGAACCCATCATCGACTTGGGCTATGCCAAGGTGGATCTCCATCGTAAGGTGCGCCAGGGCGTGTCCGAGGTGATCTACGGTGCCGGGAAAACCGCTCGGGAGATCGCCGGCATCATCGAAACGATGGTATCTCACAAACAGATGCCGATCCTTGTGACCCGTCTCGATCCTGAGAAATATAGATCGATCGAAGAGCTGCTTGGCAGCGATGGTCTGCATTTCCATAAGGAGGCCGGGATCCTTATCGTCGGAGACATGCCGGAAAAACGCTATCGCGGCAAGGTTTTGATCGCCTGCGGGGGAACATCGGACATTCCGGTCGCAGAAGAAGCGGCGCTGACGGCAGAGGTCTTAGGCCTTTCGGTCCAGCGGCTCTATGATGTCGGCGTTGCAGGCATTCACAGGCTGCTGTCCCACACGGAGGACATCCTGAAGGCCGATGTGATCATTGCCTGCGCAGGTATGGAAGGCGCGCTGGCAAGTGTCATCGGAGGCCTGGCGGATTGCCCGGTGATCGCTGTGCCGACCAGCGTCGGTTATGGAGCTTCTTTCCAGGGCCTGTCGGCGCTTCTTGCAATGCTGAATTCCTGTGCCAGCGGGATTACGGTTGTGAATATTGACAATGGTTTTGGCGCGGCCATGGCAGCAGTAAAGATTCTGCGGAGAGCGGAGCAATTAGACTTAGAAAAGGCAGCAAAGTGAAAAAAATACTCTATCTGGATTGTGGAATGGGTGTCGCCGGCGACATGCTGTCGGCGGCTTTTCTGGACCTTCTGGCTGAAATGAGAACGGATGTGCCTTCCGCGAAATCACAGGTCATTCAGGATCTGCTTGGTGAGCTGAATGCCATCGGTATTCCAAAAGTCACATTCGAAGCGGAGAATGCAGTTCGCTGCGGTATTCTCGGCCTTCATCTGGTCGTACGTGTTTCCGGGGAGGAAGAAGCTGTGGATGCCCATCCCCATCCCCATACTTCAACCCATTCTCAAATTCATACTCATACGAATTCTCATTCTCATTCTCATCGTACTCTGGCGGATGTGCTGGAGATCATCGAAGGATTGAAACTTCCAAAAGAAGTCCGCTCGCAGGTCATCTCTATTTATCAGACGCTGGCAGAGGCCGAAAGCCACGCCCATGGTATGGAGGTCTCTGAAATTCATTTTCACGAAGTCGGCCTCATGGATGCGATTGCAGATATTACAGCATCCGCTTACCTTTTGAACCTCATCCATCCGGATCAAGTCATCGCGAGCCCTGTTCGGACGGGCTTTGGGGAGGTTCACAGTGCCCATGGCATTCTGCCGGTCCCGGCACCTGCAACTGCTTTTCTCCTTCGAGGCATTCCGACTTATGCCGGCGACATTCCGGGGGAAATGTCGACCCCGACCGGGGCGGCCTTGCTTCGGACCTTCGTGTCCTCTTTCGAAGAACAGCCGGTCATGGTTTCTAAAGCAGAAGGCTACGGCATGGGGAAGAAGGATTTCCCGCGAGCAAACTGCGTGAGGGCAGTTCTTTCGGAAGGCGAAGACCTATGGAATGCAGATGACAGGAAGGAAGATCAAATCATCCGTTTGGAATGCGATATGGATGACATCACAGGAGAAGAAATGGGCTTTGCTATGGACCGGATTTATGAAGCCGGAGCAAGGGACGTCTTCTATCAACCGGTTTATATGAAGAAGAATCGGCCGGGCATCCTCCTTACGGTTTTGACCAAAGAAAAGGAGAAGGAGGCTGTCATTCGGGCGATTTTCTGCCATACGACAACCATTGGAATTCGAGAGGAAGTCATGCGGCGCTACGTTCTGAAGCGGGTACTTGTGACAGAAGATACGAGTTTTGGCCCTGTGCAGAAGAAAGTATCCACTGGCTATGGCGTTCACCGAGAGAAGTGGGAGTACCGGGATCTGCAGGAAATAGCCCGGAGGGAGAAGACAAGCATTCGGGAAATACTTACGAATTTAGATGGAAATCCATCGAAAAAAAAGCATTTTTTCTAATGCAACTTCCTTCAGGATTGTCTATAATAACATGTGGGTTTAATGTCCAAAGAAATAATAGAAAGGCTGAGTGAAATAATGGCAAACATTGATTTAACACAGTATGGCATTACCGGCACAACAGAGATTGTCTACAATCCTTCTTACGAGACTCTCTATGCAGAAGAGACAAAGGATTCTCTGGAAGGCTATGAAGTAGGCCACAAGACTGAGCTTGGCGCGGTTGATGTATTTACCGGTATCTACACCGGACGTTCTCCTAAGGATAAGTTCATCGTTATGGATGAGAATTCTAAGGATACCGTATGGTGGAACACTCCGGAATATCCGAATGATAACCATGCTGCATCCGAGAAGACCTGGGCAGCAGTAAAGGAAATCGCCAAGAAGGAGCTTTCTAATAAGAAGCTTTATGTGATCGATGGTTTCTGCGGAGCAAATAAGGACACCCGTATGGCTGTTCGTTTCATCATGGAAGTCGCTTGGCAGGCTCATTTCGTAAAGAATATGTTCATCCGTCCGACCGAAGAAGAGCAGGCAAATTTCAAGCCTGATTTCGTTGTTTACAACGCTTCCAAGGCTAAGGTTGAGAACTATAAGGAGCTTGGTCTGAATTCCGAGACCGCAGTTGTCTTCAATATCACAAGCCATGAGCAGGTCATCATCAACACCTGGTACGGCGGAGAGATGAAGAAGGGTATGTTCTCCATGATGAACTACTACCTGCCTCTGAAGGGTATTGCCTCCATGCACTGCTCTGCAAATACAGACCTTAACGGCGAAAATACCTGTATCTTCTTCGGCCTGTCCGGAACCGGAAAGACCACTCTTTCCACCGATCCCAAGAGACTCCTCATCGGTGATGATGAGCACGGCTGGGATGACAACGGCGTCTTCAACCTGGAGGGCGGCTGCTATGCTAAGGTCATCAACCTGGATAAGGAAGCTGAGCCGGATATCTATGGTGCAATCAGAAGAGATGCTCTTCTTGAGAATGTAACTGTAGCGGATGACGGAAAGCTTGATTTCAATGATAAGTCCGTTACCGAGAATACCCGTGTTTCTTACCCGATCTACCACATCGAGAAGATCGTAAAGCCGATTTCTCATGGCCCGGCTGCGAAGAATGTGATCTTCCTTTCTGCTGATGCATTCGGCGTACTTCCTCCTGTTTCGATCCTGACACCGGAGCAGACTCAGTACTACTTCCTGTCTGGATTCACCGCTAAGCTGGCTGGTACCGAGCGCGGTATTACCGAGCCGACTCCGACCTTCTCCGCTTGCTTTGGTCAGGCATTCCTGGAACTGCATCCGACCAAGTACGCACAGGAGCTGGTTAAGAAGATGACCAAGTCCGGCGCTAAGGCTTATCTCGTTAACACCGGATGGAACGGAACCGGTAAGCGTATCTCCATTAAGGATACTCGTGGAATCATCACAGCGATCCAGAATGGTGATGTTGCTAAGGCTCCTACCAAGAAGATCCCTTACTTCGATTTCGAAGTACCGACCGAACTTCCCGGTGTTGATCCTGCAATCCTCGATCCCAGAGACACCTATAAGGATGCTTCTGAGTGGGAAGAGAAGGCAAAGGATCTGGCAGCAAGATTCCAGAAGAACTTCAAGAAGTATGAAGGAAACGAAGCAGGTAAGGCACTTGTATCCGCAGGCCCTGAACTGTAATTCATTTCTTCTGTATGGAAAGGACAGGCATAAAAATATGCCTGTCCTTTCATGCTTTATAGACAAGAAAATAGAAAGGAGCATTTATGGCTGACCTTGATCTCAAAGAAAAAGGTGCGGAGCTGGCCGATAAGAGCAAGGGCTTTTTCGGGGAGTTCCGGAAATTTATCATGCGGGGCAATGTGATCGACCTGGCAGTCGGCGTTATCATTGGTGCCGCTTTTCAGGGAATCGTGAAATCACTGGTCGATGATATCGTAATGCCGGTCATCTCTTTATTGACGGGCGGTATCGATTTCACGAACTGGTTCCTTTCCCTGGATGGAAGCCATTATAAGACTCTGGCGGCAGCTCAGAAGGCCGGAGCTGCAACCTTAAACTATGGGAAGTTTTTGACTGCTGTGATTAACTTCCTCCTGATGGCACTGGTCATTTTTGTCATGGTAAAACTGATCAACGACCTGTCTGACCGGCTGAAGAAACCGGAGGAAGAAAAAAAGACGACAAAGAAATGTCCTTACTGCCTGTCTGAGATACCGATCAAGGCCAGCCGCTGTCCGCATTGTACCTCAGAGTTAGCGGTAGATCCGGATTTTAAACCGTGAGCATATATTCATGCTTAGCGGAAGACATAAGAGACAGTGGGAGTTCTATGACGGATGAGAAAAAGCAAGACACAAAGACCAGGATCCATCTTAGGATCGACCGCCTGGACCGTTACCGGGAGGAGGATCTGGAGAGAATCGGAAGTTTTCTGAGCCGGGATCAGAAGGAAAAACTGGCTTCTATTAAGGACGGCAAGGCAAAGAGACAGTCTCTTCTGGCGGCCAGTCTCCTGGAAGATGCTTTCTTTGATCTCGGCCTACAGGGACCCCTGTCCTATGGAAAACTTCCCAATGGTAAGCCTTGCCTTTTGAACAGACCGGGTCTGGATTTCTCGGTTTCTCACAGCGGAAATCTGGCTTCAGCAGCAGCGGCAGGTCTTTCCTTTGGGCCCGGTCTTGGCCTGGATGTCGAAGATCTCTCCATCCGAGAGCAGGATCCGGATCATTACATCAGACTAGCGGAACGCTTTTTCTCACCGGAGGAAGTCGAGATGGTGAGGAGGGGACTTCCGGACGGTCTCTATTTCTCCTGGGAAGAGGAGGATCTGGAGCTGACAGAAGACGTGAAGCTTTTGCGGCGGTTCTTTCGGATCTGGACTTTTAAAGAAGCCTATGCAAAGGCGGTGGATCGGCCTCTGATCAGAGTACTGAAGGAGGAAGCCTATCGGCCGGACCGGCCGGATCTGATCTGCATGGCCAGGGAGGATAGTATCCTCAGCCTGGTTCTTGCCGGACATGAGATCAAGCCGGAGGATGTGGTCCTGCATGGCAGCTTCACAAGAACGCGTTAACGCATTGTATTAAATTTCATTCACCTTTAAGGTGAAAATTTGTTGACTTAAAAAAATAAAGTGCTAGAATCTAAGCATACTTAGAGAACAGGAGAGGAGAGGCATGAGAAAGCAGGTTCTGTCGATACTGGTTGAGAATACCCCATCTGTACTGAGTCACGTAGCAGGACTTTTCAGCCGGAGAGGTTATAACATCGATAGTATCTCCGCCGGAGTGACAGCGGATCCACGGATCACACGAATCACGATCGTGACAAGCGGCGATGAACAGATCCTGGAACAGATCGAGAAGCAGGTTGCCAAGCTGGAGGATGTCCTTCATGTGCAGATCCTCGATCCGGAAGCTTCCGTTCAGACGGAACTCATGCTGGTAAAGCTTCGGGCTGTGGATACAGACCGGCAGAAAGCTTTGTCTGTTGTGGATATTTTCCATGGCAAGGTCGTTGATGTGACCCATGACTCCCTTGTGATCCAGGTAACAGGAAATCAGGATAAGCTCGTGTCTTTTTTAAACATGCTGGATGGCTACGAGATCTTGGAACTGGCCAGAACAGGATTGACAGGACTTACCCGAGGAAGTGATGACGTGTTCTTTATTGAATAGGTAGAGAATACGATCACGATATCCGTACGGAGGAATGTTTCGATTACTCTTTCGATTCCCGATTTTGTTCGAAAAATGTATTTGTACGGAAAGTTTATATCTACAGGAGGAAAAAAGATGTCAAGACTTGATCACGAAGCAAGAATCTATTATCAGGAAGACTGTAATCTGGATGCTCTGAGAGGTCATAAGATTGCAGTAATCGGCTATGGCTCCCAGGGTCATGCACATGCTCTGAATCTGAAGGATTCCGGCATGGATGTTGTTGTCGGCCTTTATGAAGGCTCTAAGAGTAAGGCTAAGGCTGAGGCTCAGGGACTCAAGGTTCTTCCTGTTGCTGAAGCAGCAAAATGGGCAGATGTTATCATGGTTCTGATCCCGGATGAGCTGCAGGCTGATATGTACAAGACAGAGATTGCCCCTTATCTGGAAGAGGGCGATATGCTGATGTTCGCACACGGCTTCAACATTAACTACAAGTTGATCGTTCCCCCTGCATATGTCGATGTTACTATGATCGCTCCGAAGGCTCCCGGACATACCGTTCGTTCCGAGTATCAGGAAGGAAAAGGAACTCCTTGCCTGGTAGCCGTTGAACAGGATGCTACCGGTAAGGCTTTGGAGAAGGCTCTGGCTTACGGTGCTGCATTGGGCGGAGCTCGTGCAGGTCTTCTGGAGACCACTTTCCAGGTTGAGACCGAGACCGACCTCTTCGGTGAGCAGGCTGTTCTTTGCGGTGGCGTCGTTAAGCTGATGCAGACCGGCTTTGAGGTTCTCTGCGAGGCAGGTTATGATCCGAGAAATGCTTACTTCGAGTGCATCCATGAGATGAAGCTGATTGTTGACCTGATCTATCAGTCTGGTTTTGCAGGAATGCGTTACTCCATCTCCAATACCGCTGAGTATGGTGATTATGTTTCCGGACCGAAGATCATCACTGCTGATACCAAGGCGGCTATGAAGAAGGTTCTGTCTGATATCCAGGATGGTACTTTTGCTTCTGACTTCGTTCAGGATATGAAGAACGGTCGTGTTCACTTCGAGGGTATGCGTGCAAAGGCAGCTGAGCATCCTTCAGAAGCAATCGGTAAGGAGATCCGTAAGCTTTACAGCTGGAACAATGAGAATGAGAAGCTGATCAACAACTAATCTGACAAGTTTCATTCATTCTATGGGCTTCATGTAAATCGAAAGTCCCGGAAGAGATTCTTCCGGGGCTTTTTTTATAAGTGGGTCTGAAGCAAGACGATCTTTTCATGATGAAAAGCCAAATGCGGAAAAGCCAAATACGGAAAAGCCAAATGCGGAAAAGCCAAATGCAGACAAGCCTAATGCGGAAAAGACAAACAAAAACCGCCTCCTTTGTGTTATAGTGGTTACATAACGAGCCGGTCTGCATTTCAAGAAAAATCATTGCGGTTAAGGAGGGAGCCTGTATGAGTGAGATCGAGATATCCGGTAAGACACGGGAAGATTTGGCAAAACATCTGCATGAGATTCTGCCTTGTGAGCACGCGGGAAAGAGGGATCTATTGCCGCTTTATACCGATCCTGTCTGGATGCGGGAGGTTGTCTCCTATCTGGCGGAGCCCTTTGAGGGAAATGTAGACCTGGTTCTTGCGCCCGAACCATTCGGAATGATCCTCGGCAGTCAGTTGGCAATGGAACTTCAAGTCGGTTTTCTCCCGATTCGGCGAGGAAAAGGGGGAGAGTTGGAGACAAGGGACTGCCTGATTGCCAATTATATTGACCACAAGAATGAGCCGACCAAGCTTAGCGCGGCCGGTGCATATCTGAAGGAAGGAAAAAGGGTTCTGATCGCGGATGACTGGATCGAAACCGGAGTGACCCTTCATGCCTGCCGGAATATGCTGGAAGACGCCGGCCTGGTCGTTTCCGGAATTGCTGTTATCGGGGCCGATTATAACAGAGTCTCACGGGATCTCATTGATCTTGGTGTAGTGCATCATATTTTATAATTAAGGAAAACTTTTACAAAAAGGAAAACGGAGAGAGAAAATGGATATCAACTATGTAAGTACGAGAAATGCTCAAGATGTGCGAACTGCTTCGGAAGCGATCCTTCAGGGACTGGCCCCGGATGGCGGACTCTATGTGCCGACGGCGATCCCGAAACTGGATCTGCCCCTGGAGAAGCTGGGACAGATGTCCTACCAGGAAGTTGCATTCGAAGTCCTGAGCCGCTTCTTAACAGATTTTACGGCAGAGGAATTACATGACTGCATCAATCGCGCCTACGATGAGAAATTCGACTGTCCTGAAATTGCCCCTATGGTGAAGGCACATGGCGCTTATTATCTGGAGCTTTTCCATGGGAAAACCATTGCATTTAAGGATATGGCTCTATCTATTCTGCCTTATCTCATGACGACGGCGGCAAAGAAGCAGGGCTTGAACAAAGAGATCGTGATCCTGACAGCAACTTCCGGTGATACCGGGAAAGCGGCTCTCGCCGGTTTCTGTGATGTCCCTGGAACGAAGATCATTGTCTTCTATCCCAAAGACGGTGTAAGTCCCATTCAGAAACAGCAGATGGTGACCCAGGCCGGATCCAATACTTATGTCATCGGTATCAAGGGCAATTTCGATGATGCTCAGACCGGAGTCAAGAAGATTTTTCATGACAGGGAGATGGCAGAAGAGCTGGATGGCATGGGTTATCAGTTTTCTTCCGCAAATTCCATTAATATCGGCCGCCTGGTTCCGCAGGTTGTCTACTATGTCTATTCCTGCGCCAAGCTTCTTTCTGATGAGGAGATCAAGGCCGGCGAAAAGATCAATATCTGTGTGCCGACCGGTAATTTCGGTAATATCCTGGCAGCCTATTATGCCAAGCGGATGGGTATGCCGATCGATCGCCTGATCTGTGCAAGTAACAGCAATAAGGTACTCTATGACTTCTTCCGTACCGGCGATTATGACCGCCGGAGAGACTTCCATCTGACCATGTCTCCTTCCATGGACATCCTGATTTCTTCCAATCTGGAGCGCCTGATCTATCAGATTCTGGATCGTGATCCGGTCAAGACATCGGCTGACATGGAGGATTTGAATCAGAAGGGGATCGCAGAGATCAATCTTGACCTTTTGAAAAAGAAGGTTCCAGACTTCTATGGTAATTATGCCAGCGAAGAGGAAACGGCAGCTGAAATTCGTGCGGTCTACGAGGATACCGGTTACGTCATTGATCCTCATACTGCTGTAGCGTCATCTGTTTATGAGAAATATAAAGAAGAGACAGGGGATAGCACCAAGACCCTGATTGCATCTACAGCAAGTCCCTTCAAGTTCACACGTACCGTTTTACAGGCGATCGGCGCTGATCAGCCGGACAAAGAGGATCTGGACCTGACAGAAGATCTGTCAAAGATCGCCAATGTGGAGATCCCTGCTGCCATCCGTGAAATTAAGGATGCGCCTGTCCGCCATACGACGATTTGCGAAGTGTCCGAAATGCCGGATGAGATTCGAAAGATTCTGGCAAAATAGATGTCGGCGAATGAACCGAGATGCAGGATGAGATTCGAAAGATTCTGGCAAAATAGATGCCGGCGAATGAACCGAGATGCCGGATAAGATTCGAAAAATTCCGGAAAAATAAGCGATGTAAGAGATCAGGAGCATTTGATAATGAATTCTAGAGCTGTTTTAATGATTTTCGACATTATTATCATGGGAATCAGTCTGGTTCTTCTCTACCATGCCATCCATATGAAATCGACCAAAGAGATACCGGACCTTCTGATAGATGATAGTGAAATGAAGCGCTGCAAGAAGGGCAAAGAAGCAGATTTTGCCGGAGAACTTCAGCCGAAGCTTCTGATTTTCTCTCTGGTTGGCTTGGCTGCA
This sequence comes from Lachnospiraceae bacterium, assembly GCA_029100405.1. Lineage (GTDB taxonomy): Bacteria > Bacillota > Clostridia > Lachnospirales > Lachnospiraceae > Lachnocurva. Next base: position 11,641 of record JAQXPG010000134.1, read on the forward strand.
GGTGCCATTGGCCTGATTAGTGGTTTCATCCACAAGGGTTTAGCCAAGACAGTCTTTGTTATTGCACTTTTGGCCTTTCTGGCAGTCTGGACCTGGTTTACCGCAAATATGAGAAAATTGAAGGATAAATATCTGAAGTAGGTTCTTTTAGAGAATCAGGAACTTGTTATATTTGATGATTACAGTATCAAAAGTCTGCTACCACGCGTAATCATAAATGAGGGTAAAAAGTACCTTTTTCCACTAATATCATTTGATACATTCGGAAGGGAGAAATCATATGTCAATTCTTACAAAGATCCTTGCTTGTCTGGTCGCAATAGAATTCCTTTACATATTCTATCTCGAAACCATCGCAACCTCATCAGAGAAAACATCCAAGGTTTTTGGTATGGATATAGAAGAATTGAAAAGGAAGTCTGTTAATACTCTCTTTAAAAACCAGGGGGTCTACAATGGATTTATCAGCGTCTTGATCTTACTAGCGGTTTTCGCTTTCACCAGCAAGATCGCAGTGATTTATCTCATGATCTACATTATTGCAGTAGCCCTCTACGGAAGCTTTACCAGTAATCCGAAAATTATTTTGATGCAGGGCGGGCTGGCGATCTTGACTCTGCTCTCTTGTGTCTTTTAATGAATGAAAAGGCATATAAGTGATATTTCAAAACGAATAGGGAAAAAACCCGCTAGCGCGGGTTTTTTCGTGTCAAATCTCATTTTCGATTTGTGTAAAACAGTTAGCTGCTATATCTGACCGCCTGTACTCACCGCTCATCCATGGGCACATATTCCTGATGGGGCAGGGTGGTCATATAGGCCGGGCGCATGATCTTATCACCATGGCAGAGTTCTTCAAGCCTGTGAGCGCTCCAGCCTACAATACGGGCGATGGCGAAAATCGGTGTATAGAGTTCTCTTGGCAGATTCAGCATCTGATAAGCAAAGCCGGAGAAGAAGTCGACATTGGCGCAGACGCCCTTATAAATCTTACGCTCTTCTGCAATGACTTTCGGAGCCAGTTTCTCAACCAGACAATAGAG
>JAQXPG010000135.1 GCA_029100405.1 Lachnospiraceae bacterium
CCCGGTCGTCAGTAAGTCCAACCAGATCCTCGGTATTATCACCGTCGATGATGTGATCGATGTTATTATCGAAGAGTATGACGAGGATATGCTCCAGATGGGCGGTGTCAATGTTGAAGAAAGCATTGACTCTACCTGGAAAGAATCCCTTCGCATGCGGCTTCCCTGGCTTCTCATAAACCTTGCCACCGCCTTCCTGGCTTCCTTTGTCGTCAACCTATTCCAAGGCACCATTGAGAAAGTCGTTGCACTGTCTGCTGTTATGACCATCATCAGCGGTATGGGCGGAAATGCAGGGACACAGACCATGTCCATCCTGGTTCGAACTCTGGCCCAGGAAGAAATCGACTGGAAAGAAGCCATCCCCCATCTTTTCAAGGAGATCCTGGTCGGCATCCTGGATGGTGCTTCTTGTGGAGTAGTTACCGGTGTCGTTGTTTATTTCATGTATCATAATATCTTCCTCAGCCTCATTGTGATTCTTGCCATGATTGGAAATCTGATCGTTTCTGCAGTCTTCGGTTTCCTTATCCCCTTGATCCTGAAGAAGTGCCATGCGGATCCGGCGGTTGCATCGTCGATCTTCGTCACCACTGCTACAGACACTCTGGGATTCTTTATTTTCCTTGGACTGGCAAAAGCCTGCCTGCCCCTACTTGTAGGGTAAGAGAATTTCCCCTCTCAAAATAAGAATGGGGATGAACCATATGGTCATCTGCCGTAGCATCCAGGGAGGAGAGATATCGATCTTCATACATGATGCCCCTTTGGATCGACTGATATCCATAACGTCTTCGGACACTGTCCACCATTTGGTCAGCCCGAAGACGTTTTTCACGTTTTTCAATGTCAATAAAAAAATTTAACTGCCTGGGAAGTCCCTCCTGAACCAGATCCCCAACACGGATTCCCATACTTCGAATCGGCTTATCCCAGTGATACAGTTCAGCGAAAATGCCTGCGGCAGCTTTCTCAATTTCTTCTGAAATATTAGTAGGTTCTTCTAATCTTTTCTGGCGGTGACAGGTCTCCAAGCCATTGTCGCGGACATAGACTTCCACGACATATCCTTGAAAATGGTGCTCTCTTAAACGCTTGGCTATGCTTTCCGAAAGGAGATAGAGTACCAGCCTGACATCATCATTACAAGTCAGGTCCCGGGGTGTTGTAGTGCTGTTCCCGATACTCTTCACAGGAACGGCCTGTCCAAAGGGACTGACTTCCGTCTCATCCCGGCCCCGGGCAAAGACAGACAGGACAAGCCCCATCTTACCGAACCAGCTCTTCAGAAGCGTCGGATCCTCCTCTGCCAATTCTCCTATGGTATGAATCCCAAAATTATGGAGTTTGTGTTCCGTCCGCCTGCCGACATAAAGAAGATTTCCTACCGGTTGCGGCCAGATCATGCTTTTATAATTCTCATGATCAAAAACAGTAATGGCATCCGGTTTCTTGTAGTCACTCCCCAATTTGGCATAGATCTTATTCCACGAGACACCAATACTGACTGTAATACCAAGTTCCCTCCGAATTCGGCTGCTGATCTCTTCTGCAATCAGAAACCCGTTATGCATGGTCTTCGTTTGATCTCCGAGGATCTCACAGCAATGGGTGATGTCCACCCAGCATTCGTCCAGTCCAAAGCTCTCTACCCGATCCGAATATTCTCTATAGATCTCCCGGGCCATCTGAGAGAAGCGGATATAGAGATCCATACGAGGTGGCACAAAAATCACATCCGGGCAGTTCTGGCGGGCCTGCCACAAGGCCATTCCTGTTTTCACACCTCTTCTTTTGGCAATGTAATTTGCCGTCAGAACGATCCCATGCCTTGCCTCCGGATCTCCTCCAACAGCCAGGGGATGGCCCGCCAGCTCCGGATGATGGAGCATCTCTACCGAAGCATAGAAGCAATTACAATCAATATGAAGAATGATCCGATCTGACATACTTGCGCTCCACAAACCATAAACCGTTCTCTTCATAAAAGAGAGAGATCTGCCGACCACCTACCATACACAAATAGCGGATCCCGGCCCCGCCGGCCTTCAGACTGGCCCTCCGGTCCATCCTTAAAATGCGATCGATCCGATAACGCCGGCCATCCTCCCATATAATCATAAGGGGAGTCAGCTTCCCTTCCGTTGAGAAGTCTGCCTGAACTTCCACATATGCCTTATATGGATTCTCCGCCGTAAGCTCCGGCTGCTTCTCATACAGACTGACATCCCTCGGGCGGTCTGACCTCCCGGAATCATGATGGTAATCATATACTCCCATACCTTGTTTCACCTCAACTTGAAATTCATTTCTTTTCAGCCTCACTATAAATCCATTTTGCGTGGATGTAAATGGACATTTATTTCCGATTTTCCATTTTTTGTAGATTTTGCTTGCTAACTCCTATTCGACATGATATGATTGCATTACCGAATAACACACAGACAAGTTTCATCTAATCTGGAGGCTGTATGGCTGAAGCGAATCTTCACATTGAGAAGCGTAAACCAGCACGTGATCTGGGAACAATTATTGCCGCCTATCGTAAGAAATTACACCTGACACAGGCAGCACTTTCCCAAAAGCTGACCGTATATGATATCCATGTCAGTTCCAAGGCCATTTCCAATTGGGAAAAGGGGCTTACAGAGCCAAGCGCAACTACCTTCCTCTGCCTCTGCCGGATCCTTCGTATCCCGGATTTTCTGGAAGAATATTTTGGAGAGAACCCGGCAGACCCCATCTCTGCCCTGAATGACGAAGGAAAACTCTTAGCTATTTCCTATATCGATCGTCTTCTCCATCCGATCAACTATAGTAAGAATGGATCTTCTGATTCGACTTCTCTGCCGCCATCCACCGGGTTCTCCTCTGAGGGAGATCTGACAGCAAAGGCGTATCGTCCGATGCGCCGGATCAAGCTATTCGATGCCAGAGTATCCGCCGGTACCGGGGACTTTCTGTCATCTGAGGACTACTCTTATATCGAAATCGATGAAAGCCTCCACAGAGACTGTGACTTCGCTGTAACCATACATGGAGACAGCATGGAACCGGCCTTTCACGATCACGAAATGGTCTTTATTCACCAGCAGAACACCCTGGAAGATGGGGAAATCGGAATATTTGCCTGGGAAAACAATGCCTACATCAAGAAGCTCCGGGAAGATTCGGAGGGATTGTTTCTGGTCTCTCTGAATCCTCACTATCAGCCGATCCGTGTGGATCCGGCCGATGATTCCTTTCGGATCTTCGGGAGGGTCTGCCTATGATGACAAAGGACAAGAATCTCCTGCGTGTCTGCAGGGAAAATCTGCGTCTGACCCAGGAAGAAGTCGCGGAAGCAGTGCATGTCACGCCGAAATCTATTTACCGTTATGAGAATGGACTCGGATATCCGAATCTGGTCACAGCACTCCGTATCTCAGAGCTCTTTGGGAAATCCGTAAATGAGCTTTTTCCACGATCGATCCAGTAGAAAGAGAGGTCCTGTACATATGTCAAACAAGCAACCCCAACAAGCATTGCATTTCGAGCAAAAAACACAGGAAGAAAAGCACGTCCGCAGGCCTCATTACAGTGGCCGCTATCCAAAACGTTTTGAGGAAAAATACAAGGAAAGAAATCCGGAAAAGTACCAGGATGAGATTCAGCATGTGATAGAAAAGGGAAATACTCCTGCCGGCATGCACATCCCGATCATGGTAGCAGAGACTTTGGAAAAGCTGCAGATTCAACCCGGAATGAAGGGATTAGACTGTACGCTCGGCTACGGTGGGCATACAACAGCCTTCCTTGAGGCCCTAAAAGGACAAGGGCACCTCATATCAACAGATATCGATCCGATTGAAATCAAGAAGACGACCGCACGGCTTCGTGGTCAGGGATTTGGCGAAGACCTCTGGACACCTGTCCATGCAAGTTATGTTGAAGTCGATCGTCTGGCGAAGGAATATGGTCCCTTTAACTTCGTAATGGCTGACCTCGGCGTTTCTTCTATGCAGATCGATGACCCTTCCCGTGGTTTTTCCTGGAGGGCAGACGGTCCTTTGGACCTGCGTTTTGACCCGGAAAAAGGCGAGCCGGCTTCAGAACGTCTCCGCCAGCTGACACGCGAGGAACTAACCGAGCTTCTGTTTGAAAATTCGGATGAACCATATGCCAGAGAAATCGCTCAGGCAATTATCAAAACATATCGAAGTGCAAAAGAAATCAATACGACATTTGATCTGAGAAATCTGATTGAAAAGACCCTTCTCTCTGTAAAAGAGGTAGGCACCCTTTCTCAGGAAGAGCAGAGGGAAATTGTGAAGAAATCCTGCGCCCGTGTTTTTCAGGCTCTTCGCATTGAGGTAAATTCTGAATTTGAGACTTTAATGGAATTCATAAAAAAACTCCCTTACGCCCTGGCCCCCGGTGGAAGAGTCGTCATATTGACCTTCCATTCCGGAGAAGACCGGATCGTAAAGAAGTTGTTAAAAGAGGAACTGCGAGAAGGATTATGGTCCGAGATTGCAGACTCTGTGATCCGCCCCGGCAAAGAGGAATGTTATCGAAATCCACGGGCACACTCCACGAAGCTTCGCTGGGCAATTCGCTGACCGCTAACCAGTCATTCTCCTGATTCCATGTACTTTCCCTCGAAAGCGAAAGCATGGTCCAAGGGTCCGCTGCCATGGCCAAGATCTAACATTGCCGAAAGAGCGCCGCTGATATAGTCTTTGGCTCGCTGCACAGAATCCTCCATATTGAAGCCCTTGGCCAGATTAGATGCAATGGCGCTGGAAAGTGTACAGCCTGTCCCATGGGTATTCGGATTCGAAATTCTCTTCCCTCGGAACCAATGGAATTCACCATTCTGACAAAGCAGATCATTGGCATCATTGATTTTGTGACCGCCCTTCAGAAGAACCGCACAATGAAAGCGCCTGCTGATCTCTCCTGCCGCCTTGACCATATCTTCTTCTGACTCAATATTACAGTCGGAAAGGACTTCTGCTTCCGGAATATTTGGAGTCAGGATATCCGCCAAAGGTATGAGTTCCTTCTTTAATGTCGAAATGGCATCCTGACTGATCAGTCGGGCTCCACTTGTAGCAACCATAACCGGATCGATCACGATCCACTTAGGCTGGTAGAAACGAAGCCTTTCCGCGATGACCTGAATCAGGTCCCTTTCCGAAACCATTCCTATTTTCACTGCATCCGGAAAGATATCCGTAAATACTTCGTCTAGCTCTTCCTTCAAAAATGCAGGGCTTGCATTCATAATTGCTGTGACGCCGGTCGTATTCTGAGCAGTCATGGCAGTGATTGCAGACATGGCATAAACGCCATTTGCCATCATTGTCTTGATATCTGCCTGGATGCCGGCGCCTCCGCTGGAATCAGATCCGGCGATCGTTAATGCTGTTCTCATGATTGACCTCCCGTGAGACAGATTAATTTTATATACCGGCAGAAGGTGGTGCCCCCGGCCTGCCGGTTGTTGTTTACTATTTATTTTGCAATCTTACGAATTGCTCCCTTGCCAGTCTGCTTTCACAATTCTAATCATCATTCCGTCAGCATCTGTCTCATATGACCGAGAACCTTAGTCTTATCCAATGCTGTGATCAGAATTGCTGCGATGATGGTCCCGCCTGCTGTACTTACCAGGAAGGGAAGGACATAGGTAAATAAGGCAGCTTCTTTATTTCCCATCAGAAGGGTTGCAACCGGGAAAGCCAACAGGCCCCCGAGCACTCCTGTTCCGACAACCTCAGCGAGATAGGTCGGGATATACTTTTTTGTTGCCTTGAACATCAGGCCACAGCAAAGAGCTCCTACCATACTGCCGGGAAAGGCCATAAGAGATCCGGTTCCCATCAGATTCCGGATCAGGGAAGCAGCAAATGCGATGGCAACGCCCCACCAAGGGCCAAGGAGAACTGCTGCCAGGACATTGACCATATGTTGGATCGGGAAGCACTTGGATGCCCCAACCGGGATATAGAATCCGGACAATGCAATGATGACAGCCACCAGAAGTGCCGATGTTACAAGTTTCTTTAGATGTTCCTGTTTCATAAATAATCTCCTTTTCTCCCCTACAGATCTCTTATGACTGCAAGCAGATTTCTGCAGGATCTCTCTATATCACCGGAAGCGAATATGCCGGAAACCACCGCGACCCCATCCAAACCCAGGCCGGATAATTCCCTGATATTGTCTTCCGAAATTCCGCCGATCGCACATACCGGAATGTGCACCGCAGAAGTGATATCACGATAAGTATTACGGTCCATCGGCTTTGCATCCTTTTTTGTCTTCGTTCCAAAGGCCGCACCACAGCCGAGATAGTCGGCTCCGTCCGCCTCCGCTTGCAAAGCCTCTCTTACGTTATGAGCTGTCGCTCCAATAATCTTATCCGGGCCCAAAATTTCTCTAGCCCTTTTCACCTTCATATCGTCCTGGCCGATGTGGACACCATCCGCATCCGCTTTCTGACAAACGAAAACATCATCGTCAATCAGAAGCGGAACCTGATAATGATGGCAGAGATCTCGTAAAAGAAGAGCCTCCGACAGGACTTCCTCGGATCTCATCTTCTTTTCACGAAGCTGAACCATCGTAACACCGGCACGTAAAGCCTCTTCTACAACATCCTCTAATTTCCTGCCTGACAACCAGCTTCGATCTGTAACCGCATAGAGGCAAAGGCATTTTTCATTGAAATTCATATTTCCTCCAAATGATTGAACTCTACCACCTCGCCGCCTGACTGACCGCATCGATGAATAGTGTCCGAAAAGTCATGGTTCCCATCCAAGCTCTGGTCTTCATTTCTTCTTCTGCAAGTTCGGCCAGATGTCCATAGAAAAGAAGACTCTCATGTACCAGAGATAGCAGATCCTCATGATTTCCATTAGAGTTTTCCATCACCTTATTCCATGCTCCAATCGAGGCCGCCAGGAATCCGGACAACATGCATCCACTGCCTGTGATCCTTTTTAGTAAAGGCGTTCCGGAAGTGCCGGCCAAGACCCGATCCGGGCTCACTGCATAATCGACCTCGCCAGTCACTGCAAGAACCGTATCCAATTCCCGAGCTAATTTTCGAAGCTTCAAAGGTTCCAGAGACAGTCCAACATCCTCTACTCCCTTCGACGGGAAGACAAGCCCCATCAGGGCAGCCATTTCCGACTGATTTCCCCGGATACAAGTCGGATGTAATTCGCTTAAAAGCCTCTCCAGGAATTGCCTTCGATATAGGGATGCACCGGCGCCGACCGGATCCAAAATCAAAGGATGTCCCAATTCATTGGCCTTTTTCCCGGCTGCCAGCATAGCCTCAAGTTTTCCATCGGATGGCATACCGATATTCAATAAAGTAACATCGGAAATCGTGGAAATCTCTTCCGCCTCTTTCGGATCGTCAGCACAAATGGCGGTTGCTCCAGATGCCAGAATCAGATTAACGACATCTGTCATGGTCACCGGATTGGTAATGGCATGAACCAGAGGTTTCTGCCTTCGGATCTCACCTATCACATCGTAATGATTACTCTTCTCAAAGCCTTCCATATCCACAAGTCTTACCCCATTTTGGGCAAAAAAAATCCTCCCGAACCGGGAGGTGCACAAACAAAAGTCAGATGAAAATCGAATCTGCAATAACAAAATTCCGATTCGCTTCTCTTAGAACTTTCAGCTTCCTTACGCCGGTATTACCCGGGTCAAGTTTTAAGGGTCCGATGATTCTGATCTCATCGGTCTCAGCAAAAGCGCCCCTAGCGGAAATATTCTTTTATTCTCTTTCACAAGCAATTTTCATTGTATACTTTCGCCAAGTTACTGTCAACCCTGGCCATTTCTTGTGGCTGGGATCACAGCTGCTTAGTTGTTCGAACCGCTCTCCTTCCTGGCTCCTTCAGCAGCCATATTCTGTGCATCGTTGGCATGATCGATGCCTGCTTTTTTTGCCTCATCCTCTGTCAAGAGTACCCCCTGGACAAGAAAGCGCTCTGTCTCCACATTATTACAAGTCGAAAGTGTCAGGATCTTATCATCCGAAACCAGGGAAGAAGCGATTGCATTATCAACATTCCCCTTGTAGAGTTGCTGGAAAGATTTGAGATAGGTATTCCAGACATCGTCCTCCTTAAAGTCATTAAAATACGCAAGGATCAGGCGATCATCATAATTATAGGCTGCAAAAACCTGGTAGACATACTTGGCATTGGGCGTATAGATATAAATATAGGGATTTTCCTTAAAGAAATTCTTATCTTCATACTTATGCAGGCTGGTAAACATGGTTCCATTTTTCATGTTGTGTCCATAAAGTACGGTCATGCGGTCAGAGAAATCTTTGGCATTTCTTTTCTGGGAATAGATTGCGCCCGGATATCCGGATGCCTTATTCACCTGATGCATGAGATAGAAGTCTTCTTTTTCATTCTCAGAAGATTGCATAACCGGATAGTTGACATTGCTGTTCGGAACAACGATCCAAGCGTAAATGTCCGGGTTCAAAGCCTGTAGGGCCTTCCAGTCGATTTCCTCCGGAGCCGACTCGGCCTGTTCCTTCTGGGTGGGTACAACTTTTGAAATCTTCTGAACCTTGCGATTGGTCCGGTCCTTATAATAGCGGTATCCCTGGTATCCGGCAAAAGCCAGAACCATCACTGCCACGATCAGAACAAGGGAAAGAATAAGATGCTTTTTTCCCTTTTTCCGTTCGGAAGCATCATTTTCTCCAGGATTCCCGCCAGAATTTCCACCAGTTTCCATCTTCTCAGACTCTTTCTTACCAGTTGTTTTCTTCTCAACAGCATTCTTATTCGCAATCGTCTCATTCATATCCATAAGATCCAGATCCGACATCTTTGTCTTTCTATCCTCTTCCATGAAAATTTTCCTCCCGAATTGCATTATATCGCATCCGCTTGAATCTTGTCATTGGCCTTATTCGAAAAAGCCCTTCCTAACAGCTTCCGACTTATTTGCTGAAATCCTAATAAAAAACCTGTTCTACATTCCTTGTAGAACAGGCTCTTGTTATAATCAATCTTCGATTTCTAATCTCTCCTGCCTTGCTGCTGTTTTGGCATCGGTCTGTCTTTCGCGGAAGATCAGGCGGAAAATCAGGCGAACCAGCGGGCCGCAGTAAAAGAGCTGATAGAGAATTGCCATAGGGAAGTTCATGCCCCAGGTCTGGATCCAGGTGGCAAAATTTTTGGTGTCTTTGAAGAGGATGGTTGCAATCAGGCTCATGGTCGGACACATGATGCAGCAGATATTGATGGAGATCGCATAGGTGATAAACTGAGGGCGATCGGTCGGCCGCATAACGCGAAAAGCCAGTATGCGTGCAATTTTTCCTACGACAAAGAATTCCAGCACAAAGGCAATCGGCACCATGATGGGCATTTCATGAAATGCGGCAAGAAATGTCTCTGCTTTGACTCCTCCCATATTGAGGGCGACATTATAAACGATCATTCCATAGACCATGATTGTTGCCATAATGGCTGTGAAAACGACATCCTGAAATTTGTTTTTCGGCATAGATTCCTCCTTAGAAAATAACATTACACACGACTATGTGTTGTTCGTTATCCCTTAAGAGAAGGTCGTTTCCAATGAGACCATAGTCAAACGACAGAATGATAACACAATTTTACTTTTCTTGTAAGTACTTTTTTTCTTACACCGCTCAATATCACAGCAAATTCGTTCCCATCCTTGCCCTCACATGTAAAAAATTCCCGGAATCACCGTCCTTATGCCCCATGCACAGCCTCTGCCATGGACCGGACATATTCCCGAATGGGGTCTGCCGCATCCTTGCCGTATTTTGCCAGAAGTTTCACAACTGCGGATCCTACAATGGCGCCATCGGAAAGACCTGCCATCTCCTTCGCCTGTTCCGGTGTCGAGATGCCGAAGCCGACGGCACAAGGGGTCTTTGTCGCAGAACGGACCAGCTTTGTCATAGCTCCGATGTCCGTTGTGATCTTGTTCCGTGTGCCCGTAACGCCAAGAGAAGATACCATGTAAACAAACCCTTTTGCCTCTTTGGCAATCATAGAGATCCGGTTTTTTGACGTTGGCGCCACCATTGAGATCAGATCGATCCCATGCTTTTTTGCCAGAGGAGCGAAATCCTCCTTCTCTTCATAGGGAACGTCCGGCAAAATCAGTCCGTCGATGCCGGCTTCCTCTGCCTTCTGCATGAATCGCTCCGTCCCATAGGAGAAGACAACGTTGGCATAGGTCATATAAACCAGTGGAATATCGACCGTTTCTCTCAGTTTCTTTGTCAATTTGAAGACGGAATCCGTCGTGATTCCACCATCCAGGGCTCTCTTGTCGGCTTCCATGATGACAGGGCCCTCTGCTGTCGGATCGGAGAAAGGAATACCAAGCTCTATTAAGTCCGCTCCTCCCTCAACAGCCGCATGAACAGCCTTTTCAGTGGTTAAAAGATCAGGATCTCCTACGGTAAGGAAAACGATGAAAGCCTTCTTATTATTAAATGCGTTCTGAATTCGATTCATATCTGCTCCTTTTTTTGTCTACATTTCCACTGAATCAATCGTGAATATCCTGGCCTCTGTAGCGGGCTATGGCGGCACAGTCTTTATCGCCGCGGCCGGAGACCGTCACCATCAGAATCTGATCTCTCGACATTGTCGGTGCCAGCTTCATGGCAAAGGCCAGGGCATGGGCAGATTCGATGGCCGGAATGATTCCTTCGGTCCGGGAGAGATATTCGAAGGCATTGACTGCCTCGTCATCTGTAATAGCAACGTACTCGGCCCGACCGATCTCATGGAGATAGGCATGTTCGGGGCCAATGCCCGGATAGTCCAGGCCGGCGGAAATCGAGTAGACAGGAGCGATCTGGCCATATTCATTCTGGCAGAAATAGGATTTCATTCCATGAAAAATACCAAGTCTTCCTGTATTCATGGTCGCTGCAGTGTCACCTGTGTCGATCCCGCGCCCTGCTGCCTCGCAGCCGATCAGGCGGACCCCTTTATCTTTGATATAATGATAGAAGGAGCCGATGGCATTGGATCCTCCGCCAACACAAGCAATGACAGCATCCGGCAAACGACCTTCCTTCTCCAGGATCTGTGCTCTGGATTCTTTGGAAATGACGGCCTGGAAGTCCCGGACAATGGTTGGGAAGGGGTGGGGGCCCATACAGGAGCCGAGACAATAATGGGTGTCCTCGATCCGTGAGGTCCATTCTCTCATGGCCTGGGAAACGGCATCCTTCAGCGTTCCGGTTCCGTCTGTGACCGGGACGACATCTGCGCCCAAAAGCTTCATTTTATAAACATTCAAGGCCTGACGCTCGCAGTCAACTTTGCCCATAAAGATCACACACTCCATCCCGAGAAGAGCCGCTGCCGTTGCAGTTGCAACGCCGTGCTGGCCGGCACCGGTCTCCGCGATCAGTCTCGTCTTTCCCATTTTTTTCGCCAGAAGAGCCTGGCCCAGGCAGTTATTGATCTTATGGGCGCCAGTATGATTCAGATCTTCTCGCTTGAGATAAATCTTAGCTCCGCCCAAATCTTTGGTCATCTTCTCAGCATAGTAGAGTCGGGATGGGCGGCCGGCATATTCATTCAAAAGCCTGGTCAACTCCTGGTTAAATTCCGGATCATCCTTATATTTCTGATAAGCTTCTTCCAGCTCTATAACAGCATTCATCAAGGTTTCCGGTATATACTGACCGCCGAAAATTCCAAATCTTCCTTTTGACTTTGTCATGTGTTTCCTCTCTTTCCTATTTTCTCCTGACCGCTTTTACAAAGCGCCGGATCTTTTCCTTATCCTTATAACCGCCCGTCTCCACAGAACTGCTGACGTCCACCCCATAGGGATGCAATGTTTTTATCGCCCGGTCTACATTTTCCGAACTAAGGCCGCCGGCCAGAAGATAGGGCCGCTTCATTGTTTGGGCCAGGTTCCAGTCGAAGCTTTGGCCACTGCCGCCAGGCCCGTGATCCAGTAAAACCAGATCCGCGGAAGACTTGTTTGCAGCCAAAAGATCGGCCCGGCTCTCGATTCGAAAGGCCTTGATGATCCGAATCTTTGGAAGCTTAGCGCGAAGATCTGCAATGTCCTTCTCGCTCTCCTGTCCATGCAGCTGAATGGTTCGGATCCCGGTCACCTGAATGGCCTTTCGGATCTCCTCGACGCTTGCATTGGCAAAAACGCCGACCGGCTCAATCCTTCGATCCAAGTGTTTTACCAATTCGCGTGCTTTCTCATATGAAATGGATCTCCGTCTCCCCGGGACAAATATAAACCCTGTCCAGTCGGGACACATCAGATTTACTGCTTCAATATCTGAGGGTCTTTGCATGCCGCAGATCTTGATCTTCGTTTGGGCTTTTACGTCTGTGCCAAGAAGCTTTTGGATCTCTGCTCTCTGGTCTTCTGCCCGCATCAGCTGTTCGCCGATCAGGGCGGCATGGATATGATCCGCTTCCAGAGCCTCAATATCTTCTCTCGTATGAATCCCGCTTTCTGCCACAAAAATTGCACTTTCCGATGCATATTTCCTTAATCGTCCGGCATTATGGATATCCACGGTGAAATCTTTCAGATTCCGATTATTGACGCCGATCACCCTGGCTCCTGCCAGGCCTGCCATTTCGACTTCTTTCTCATCATGGGCTTCGACCAGGGCGCTTAGCCCCAGAGAATCCGCGATCGCGATCCATTCCCGGAGGGTCTCTATTTCCAGAAGGGAACAGATCAAAAGGACTGCAGATGCGCCGAGTGTCTTTGCCTGGTAGATCATATAAGGGTCCACCGTGAAATCTTTCCGCAAAACGGGAAGCGAAACTGTTGACGCGATCTCTGTCAGATACCGGTCTTCCCCCAGAAACCACTTTGGTTCCGTCAGGCAGGAGATTGCCGATGCTCCGCCTTCTTCATACCTTTTTGCGATTTCCAGATATGGAAAATCCGGGGAGATCAAACCCTTGGAGGGGGAAGCCTTCTTGCATTCGCAAATCAGCTGTATGCCGGGTCTTTTGAGATTCTTCTCAAAAAGAAACTTCTTTTCTTCCGAAGTCTTTTGTGCCATATCCTCTGCCTGGCGTCTGACTTCTTCCAGCGGAAGGCTTTTCTCGGCAAGTCTTACTCTATATCTGGCATGATCCGCCAGCTGATCGAGAATTGTTTCTGCCATGTCTCTTTCCTCTTACAAATTCGACTCACGAATGACATTTTCCAGAGTTTCCAGCGCTTTTCCGCTATCGATCTGATCAGATGCCAATTTGACTCCGGAAGCAATACAATCGGCCTTTCCTGCAATATAGAGTGCTGCACCCGCATTCATAAGAACAATGGTCCTCTTGGTCCCCCGCTCTTTTCCAGACAGGACTTCTCTTGTGATCCTGGCATTCTCTTCTGGACTTCCGCCGATGATGTCTTCCTTCCTGCCTCTGGTCAGACCGAAGTCCTCCGGCTTTATCACACTGGTTCGATAAAAGCCTTCCCGAAGCTCACAGACAGTTGTCGGAGCGGATGCGGAGATCTCATCCATCTGATCCTGACCATGGACGACCAGAGCCCGCTTCACTCCAAGGGAAGAAAGGACCTTGGCCACCGGCTCAACCAGATATTCATCATAGACACCGAGAAGGAAGAATTCCGGTTTTGCGGGATTGGTCAGAGGGCCGAGTATATTGAAAACCGTACGAATGCCAAGTTCCTTCCGAATCGAACCGACATATTTCATTGCGGAATGATATTTCTGGGCAAAGAGAAAACAGAAACCGGTCTTTTCCAGCATTTCCCGGCACTTGTCCGGATCTTCGTTGATATTGATTCCCAGAGCCTCCAGGCAATCGGCGGTTCCGGAAAGAGAACTTGCTGCCCGGTTTCCGTGTTTTGCGACCTTGACTCCAGTAGAAGCAATCACCATGGCGCTTGTGGTGGAAATATTGAAGCTATGAGATCCGTCTCCGCCGGTTCCAACGATATCCAGAACCTCCATGCCCGGATGCTCCACCGGAGTTGCAAGGCTCCGCATAGCTTCTGCACAACCGGAAATCTCATCGATGGTCTCTGCTTTTGTTGACTTGGTGGAGAGCGCGGCAAGGAATGCGGCATTTAATACCGGTGTTGTTTTGCCGCTCATAATTTCCAACATGACCTCTTTCGCCTCGTCATAGGTCAGATCCTTTTTGTCGACGACTTTCTTAATTGCTTCTTCAATCATTTTGCTGCCTCCTTTGAAATAACGATCCAAGGGTCAGCTGGTATTTTCCGCCGCTGAATTTTCCCAATAAAAAAGTCCCTGACAGAAGTAGCCAATACTTCTGTCAAGGACGAATAAATTCGCGGTGCCACCTTGATTCACGGATCACCCGTGCACTTAGCAGGATACCAACATATCCCTGACCCTTAACGCAGGTCCTTACGTCACAACCTACTTCCGCAAAAATTACGATTCGGCCGTGCCCTCAGCGGTCCATCCACAGTCGGGTGTTCTGCCCGTTTCCATCCTCCGGGCTCTCTGTCAGATCCTCTTTCTGCTTCTTCTCCGCTTCAACGGTTTAAAGTGTTTCTGTTGTTGTCGCCTATTCTAGACTCCTTATTCGAAAAATGCAAGGGAAATTTTTGTTGCTATTACATTTTTATACTCCTTTATCTTGTTTTATATTGATTTATATTGATTTGTATTTTCAGATGGTTTTTTATTTTTTATTTGGATTCTACTTCTGTTTTATATTAAATTTTATAAGCATTAACAAGAGTATTCATTACAAAGGATACTGTTTGCCATTCAAAGATGGAGACCGGTTCACACCACCAGAGACATAATTCAGTGGGCTATTATAGTCTTATCTGTCGATTCGAATGACTAGAATGATTAGAATGAATAGAAAGAAGACCAGAATGAAACTAAAAGATGACAGGCATCAATCATTCGTTGCTTGAATTTTCCGAGAATTGAGATTATTTTTAAGCCAGTAAATGACAAAGGCGTCGGGAAGAGGATTTGAATTCCTCTTTGCGGCGTCTTTTTTGTTTCACCCCGGGGAGCAGATGGTTTTACTTTCTAAGAAATGGAGGAAGCGTCCTATGGCATCATATCCCAAGTATAAAGTAGCAGCAGTACAGGCAGCTCCGGTTTATCTCGATCTTCCGGCTACAGTTGACAAGTCCGTAAAGATTATCACGGAGGCAGCAAAGAACGGCGCTAAGCTGATCGGCTTCCCGGAAGGATTCCTCCCCGGCTATCCCTGGTTTGCATTTCTCGGAAGAGCACTGGATTACGTACCGAGATTCTATCATCAGCTGTATCTGAATGCGGTTGAAGTTCCCAGCGACGCACTGGCAAAGATCAGCCAGGCAGCCCGCGATAATGACATCTATGTCTGCATTTCCGGTTCCGAAAAGGATGGCGGATCTCTTTACCTGACCCAGTTCTGGTTCAATAATAAGGGTGATCTCATCGGCAAGCACAGGAAGATGCGTGTTTCCGTTGCCGAGCGTCTGATCTGGGGCGACGGTTCCGGTTCCCTGATGCCGGTATTCGATACCGAGCTCGGCAGACTCGGCGGATGCCAGTGCTGGGAGCATGATGTTGCTCTCGATGTCGCTGCCATGAATGCTCAGAATGAGCAGGTTCATGTTGCTTCCTGGCCCGGTTATTTCGATGACGATATTGCAAGTAAGGCATACGCCATCCAGACCGGCACCTTCGTTCTGATGACAAGCTCCGTCTATGATGACAGACTCTACACCATGCTCTGCACTGACGAGGATGGAAATCTTGAGGAAGACCGTCTGGCTTACTTCAAGACTCTGAAGCAGGGCCACACCGCCATCATCGGGCCGGACGGAAATCTCCGCAGTGACTATGTTCCTTCCGGCCAGGAGGGCATCGCCTATGCAGATATCGATCTGGAGGATATCATCGATTACAAGTACGGATTCGATGCAGCCGGCCACTACCGCAATCAGTATCTGACCCTGAACTTCTACCGCGAGCCGCATCCCTTCTGCAATTATGTCGGCGACGGCAAGCAGGAGCCGATTCCCTATGATGCACTGCAGCCCGGCAGCACAGAAGATTCTCAGGAATAATTGAATGAAAAGTAAAAAGTACTAGAATAAATGGGGAAGTCTGGAAACAGGCTTCCTCTTTTGTCATCTTAAAAAAGGAGGGTCAGACATATGAACCTATCGGATCTACGCTATTTTGTGCAGGTCTGCGACGACCACAGCATTTCACAGGCAGCGGAGCATTTCTTCATGACACCCCAGGGCATCAGTAAGGCTGTCCGCCGTATGGAAGAGGAAGTGGGTACGGATCTTCTGCTGCGAAGCCAAAGCGGTGTTCATATGACAGAATACGGGCAGATTTTCTACGACCATGCCATCCAGATTCTTCAGGAATCTGATCAGGCCCAGCAGGAAATTGACAGTCTGAAAGCGCAGAATCTAGGCCTTTTAAAACTTGTCTCGGCCTTCGGCATCCTCCGCTATCTGACCCCGGCCTTTATTCATGCCTTTACGGATGCAAATCCGGCCGTTCACCTCGACTATACGGAATTCCCGGATTCCTATATTGAAAATAAGGTCCTGGACGGAGAATACGATATCGGCCTGACGCCATTCAAGACGGAAAATCCGGACCTGGTCTATCTTTCCCTATTCTCCAAGGAAATTTACTTCATCGTTCATCCGGGGAGCCGCTTCTATGACAGAAAGGAAGTCTCGATTCGGGAGGTCCTTTCCGAGCCTCTGGTTCTGGAAAATGACCATTTTCTGATCCATCATCTGCTTTTTGATACTGCAGCCAGGGAAGGAGTCACCATCAATCCCTATTTCAACACCAGCGGATTCAGCCTCTGCTATAAGCTCTGCCTGAAAGGTGAGGCAAATACGGCCTCCATGGATTTCATCTTTGACGATATGGCTCAGGACGGCCTCCGCAGGATTCCTTTTACGGAGCATCCCATGTGGCCGGTCGCCCTGATTCATAAAAAGGATCTGCCGATCTCGGAGAGCATGAAGGCCTTTATAATGCATACGACGAAGTGGAAGGAGTGGCTGTAAGCTTAATCAGGCCTTCTCTTTTACTTTGATCATCCGATAGGCATACTCCAGCATGCCCAGATTCAGAACTGCAAAGATCAGAAGATAAACGGGCATAATCCCAATGCCGATCCACTGCTGGAGATTTCCGAAGACCATGGGCATAAAGGTGCTACCGACATAGGCCGATGCCATCTGAAGGCCGATGACTGCGGCGCTGTTTCTTTTTCCGAAGTTAACCGGCGCCATATGCTGAATGGCCGGATATACCGGTCCCATTCCGGTACCGATCACTACAAATCCGACAGCCGCCAGCTGATAGCCCTGGACGGGAACCATGACCATCAGAATTCCGGCGAGCTCGATTGCAATACCGATCCGGATCCTTGCCTTGTCACCGATCATATTCGAGATAAAGCCGCAGATCAGCCGTCCCAGCATCAGGCCTCCGAAAACAAGAGACCCAAAGGATGCAATCTGCCCCTTGCTGAGTCCCTGCTTGACTCCGGCAAAATAGCTGGAGGTCCACAGAAAGCTGGTGGCTTCTCCGGAGCAGTAGGCAAAGAAGGCAATCAGGGTAGGAATGACGCCCGGAATGCGGATGGCCTCCCGGATGCCACTGCTTTCTTCGACTTCTTCTCCATCTTTCGGATCATTTTTCTTCCAAAGGGGAAGAGATAAAATGCAGACCAGAAGGATACCTGTCTGAATATAGGCCGTCCACCGGTAGCCCTCATTCCATCTTGCCACCCGGAGAGCCTGACCCATGATCATCGGGCTGATGACGGCTCCGATCCCGTAAAAGCAGTGAAGGAAATTCATAACCGACCCGGAGAAATTGCTGGCCACATAGTTATTGATGGAGGCATCAATCGCACCGGCACCCAGACCATAAGGCACAGCGAAAAGGAAGAACATCCAGTAGGCATTGCATACAGAAAATCCCAGAAGCCCAAGAATGGTAAGAAAGATGGAGATAATCACAATCCACTTGGTATGAAGCTTCCTCATGATTCTCGGACTTACCAGTGCCGAAATAATGGTCATAAAGGATATGGTCATGGAAATATAGCCCGCATAGGACGAAGGCACTCCCAGATCCACATGCATGGCCGGCCAGCCGGAACCCAGAAGCGAATCCGGCAGTCCCAGACTGATAAAAATCAGATAAATAACCGCGATCAAAAGTCCCATAATCTTTCACCTCAAATTGATTATAAAGGAAATGTCTACCCGTATCATAATAAATTGAACTTCTCTACCGAATATTTTTATAGTTGGAATTACTGATAGAAGGACAGCGACAGCAGTAAAAATTCTAATTTTGTGAGGGCTTTCATGATTAATTTTGAATCAATTACATCGCTGAACTCTTATGTACGCACAAACGAAATGACCAGAAAATGGTCAGAAAAGAAGATGACCGCAAAGGATGCGTTGGAACTGTATAAGCGCCGTGATGAATCCAAAAAGTTGTTCAGGGGAGATAAGTCATAAAACACGCATGATTTTCAAAAGATTTCATATATCGATTTTCCATACCAAAAAACATTCTTATGTGCTAACCTATATGATTAATAGAAACAGGTTATCTGCAAGGATCCCTGGATTTCTGCATCTTCGGATATCTTCGGGCTTCTCGGACTTGCATGAGAAATATAGACCACCCCTTCAATCATAGAAAAGGACAGCAATTGTTGGATCATTGGAAAAAGCAACTACAATTCATCTTACATAAAATCCCCTTTCGTCCCCTGATCATCATTCTCGTTCTTGCCGTATGCCTTGGATTTGGCATATCCAATCTGAAGATCGAGCCGAAAAGTCAGGGAGAGAAAAGCCAAAATCAGGTCGAGATCCTGAACGGGCAAAAAAGCACGACTGGAAAAGGCAAGAATTCTGACAAAGATTCCAAGAGTATAACATCCGGTAAAGATAATAATAAAAACAAAGAAAATAAAGAGTCCTCTAACTCTACAAATTCTGTGGCCGAGTCTTCTAACTCCACAAAATCTTTGACCGAATCCTCTGCCTCAAAAGGCTCCTCAAAAAGTGCCTCAAGCTCTGCCCCTTCTGCTTCTGCTTCTTCCCCTGCCCCTTCCGCTTCATCTGCCGCCTCCTTAGGTTCTGACTCCAGTGTCTCCCCTCAAGCCCAAAGCAGTGCTAACCAAAGCGGATCCTCTGCCGAGACAAAAGACTCTTCTCCTCAGGCCCCTGCCAGTTATCAGGTCAGTCTGGAGATCCAGTGCCGTTCCGTCAGCGGTGATAATTCACCAGTGACCGATCCGACCGCTCTGGAACGAATCCATGCCCTGAACCAGGGGGAGATTTTAAATGCCAATGTCACACTGTCTTCCGGCGAAAGCGTCTATACGGCCCTGGTCAAGGCCACGCAGGCAGCCAATATCGAAATGGGAGCCCGCGACACCCAGTACGGGGTCTATATTTATGAAATTAACTATCTCCGGGAAAAGATGGCAGGCCCAGGCTCCGGCTGGATGTATAGTGTAAACGGGAAAATACCGAACAAGGGCTGCGGAGCTTACTATCCATCCGCCGGCGACCGGATCGTTTTCTTTTATGTGACCTGATGATAGCGGGGTATCCTATTCTGTGATAGGATTTTTATCTCCAATTTCATAAAATAGAAATGGGTAACAAAAGTACCTTTTGCAACTCATTGATAATCATTCGTAGTCTCCCACGCTGACAAGGGGATTTCTATGTCGACTTTGGAAAATTCTGCAATAACAATAACTTCAAACCGGGATATCCACCCTCTCTCCCTCTTTTTCTTCTATCTCTTTGTCATTCTCTGCCCTATGTTTTCCCTCCACCCCCTTCTTCTATCCCTCTCCTTCGTCATGGGCGCAATCTATGTAAGGGTCCTCTTCGACCGGCGGACTCTTCTGAAAAGTCTCCTTTCCTTTCCGCCTTTCGCCCTTCTTCTGGTCCTGATCAATGGCCTGACCAGCCACTACGGTGAAAGCATTCTTTTTTTTATCAATGGAAACCGTATCACTCTGGAAGCCCTGCTTCGCGGCTTTTTCATGGCCCTGGCTCTCTGGGCCGTCCTGCTCTGGTGTCTGACCTTTCAGAAAGTTCTGAGCCGGGATAAATTGATCTGGCTTTTTTCCGCCTGGGCCCCTCGCCTGGGCTTAACCATCTCTATGGTCCTCCACTATCTGCCAAATCTCCGCAGATGTTTCCGGGAGGTCCATGATGCAGAGCTTGCCATGGGCCACGAAGGTCATAGCCGGATGCAGAAAATCCGCCAGTCCTCGATCGAATTCTCGACCGTTCTAAGCTGGTCTCTGGAAAGCGCCATCGAAACCGGTGATTCCATGGACGCCCGGGGCTATGCCCTCCACCATAAGACAAGCTATAACCGCTTTCACTGGAATTCAAGATCCCTTTGCTTTCTGATCCTGACCCTGATCCTCGGCCCTCTTTCTCTG